>CANRIY010000027.1 GCA_947630775.1 uncultured Clostridia bacterium
AAACTTGCATCGGACGGGGTTTACATGGCACGGGGCGTTACCGTCCCGTCGGTGAGCTCTTGCCTCGCCTTTCCATCCTTACCTCGTCGAAGCAAATCTCACTTCCCGCTCTTCGCTCACGCAAAGAGCGATCTTCGTTCGATTGCTTCTCCTCTTCCCAAAAATCTTGCTTCGCAATCTTTTTCGGGAGCCCTGCCAAAAGCAGAAAAGCCAAAAAGAGTCATGAGGCGGTCTATTTCTGTTGCACTTTCCTTGGGGTCACCCCCACCTGACGTTATCAGGCGTCCTGCCCTGCGATGCCCGGACTTTCCTCATCATGCTCACGGCATGCCGCGACCGCGTAGCCCGCTCGGATCGGTTTGATTATAGCACACATTGCACAAAAACACAACTTACTTTTTTCAAAAAAAGTCTTGAAATTATTTTCATTTATGGTAAAATGAAATGTAGCAGATCCATAGGGGGGGATTACCATGAAAAAGACAAAGATCGTATGCACGCTC
Organism: uncultured Clostridia bacterium; assembly: GCA_947630775.1. GTDB lineage: Bacteria > Bacillota > Clostridia > Christensenellales > Borkfalkiaceae > Gallimonas. Next base: position 504 of record CANRIY010000027.1, read on the forward strand.
GGGCCCGCCTCCGAGACGGAAGATATCATCGGCGCGATGGCGGATGCGGGCATGAATGTTGCGAGGATCAATTTCTCGCACGGGACGCACGAGGAGCACGCGAAGAAGATCGCCATCATCAAAAAAGTCCGTGCGGAAAAGCACATTCCTCTGCCCATCCTTCTCGATACCAAGGGGCCCGAATTCCGCATCCGCACCTTCAGGGACGGGAAGGTCTTTCTGAAAGAGGGCGACACATTCACGTTTACGGCGGATGAGGTCGAAGGGGACGAAACGAAAGTTTCCGTCTCTTACAAAAACATCTGCAACGACATGGCCGCGGGCGACAAGATTTTGCTCAACAACGGGCTCATGGTATTTGAAGTTACGGAAGTCAAGGCGCCCGACGTCATCTGCAAGGTGGTGATCGGCGGCGAGCTCTCCAACCGCAAGAGCATGTTCTTCCCCGAAAAGCAGCTCGACCTCATCTATCTCTCCGAACAGGACAAGGCGGATCTTCTCTTCGGAATCCGGCAAGGGGTGGATTTCGTCGCCTGCTCCTTCGTCTCCAAAGCGCAGGACATTCTTGATGTGCGGAATTTTTTGCATGAGAACGGCTCGGACGACATCGACCTCATCGCAAAGATCGAAAACCGCGCCGGTGTCAATAATCTCGAGGAGATTTTGAAGGTCTCCGACGGAATCATGATCGGCCGCGGCGACATGGGCGTGGAGATCCCCTACGAGGAACTCCCCAACATCCAGAAATATATCATCACGGCATGCCGCATTGCGGGCAAACGCTGCATCACGGCGACGGAGATGCTCGAATCCATGATCCACAATCCCCGCCCCACCCGTGCGGAGATCTCCGACGTTGCAAACGCCGTATACGACGGGTCGAGTGCGATTATGCTCTCGGGCGAGACCGCCGCGGGCGAGTACCCCGTGCAGTCGGTAGCGGCGATGGCAAAGATCGCCGTTCAGGCGGAGAGCAAGATCGATTATATCCAGCGCGTGGAGGACAGACGGTATCTCATCAAAAATCTTTCGGACGCGCTCTCCCACTCCGCATGTCTCTTGGCGCACGACGTCAGGGCGAAGGCGATCGTCGTCTGCACCCGTACGGGCGGCACGGCGAAGATGGTCTCGAGATTCCGCCCCATGATCGATATCATCGGCATGACGACGGACGAAAAGAGCTACCGCAAGCTCGCTCTGAGCTGGGGCGTATTGCCCGTTTTGTCGGAGGAATACTTCTCGGTGGACGTTTTGTTCCACTTTGCGAAGCGGGCGGCGCTCGAGAGCGGGCTCGTCGAGAAGGGCGACGTCATCGTCATCACGGGGGGCACCCCCAACGGCAAGAGCGGAAATTCCTCGCTCATCAACCTCGAAACGGTGTAATATTGTATGAAAAGTTAGAGACCTGACGACATCCGTCGGGTCTTTTGTTATGGGGAAAAACTTTTCTTGTCGCCCCTCTTAGGGGAGCTGCCCCCTTTGAAGGGGGCGGCTCCGCCGCTTGCGGCGGTAGTGGGGGTTGAAGTAGGGAAGCCCCCACCTGTCGCGCTTCGCGCGCCACCCGCCCCCGTAAACAGGGGCAGGTCTTACCCATCCCTTGTCGCCCCTTGTAGGATCCTTCCTTGGGGATGGCGGGAAAAGGTGACCATTATATTTTTGACTTTTCCAACCAAATTGCAAAAAAAACTTGCAAATCGTACGGCACTGTGGTACAATAGCGTTGCGCCACAACTGAATATGAATTTGAAAACATGGCTACAACTTTGGCAAGGTGTATCCTTCTTTTCCGTGTTTTCGAATTCCGGAGAAAGTTGTGGCGCAACACATCGGGATACTCTCTGCGGGCGTTCCCAATGTGGAGCGTCCTTATTTTTTGACTTCCGTCTTGCCTGCCCTCTGCGTCAGAGGACATGGTAGGCGCGGGATCAGCCTGAAACAAAGTTAATATTAAATATTAAAAAAGGAGAAGAAACAAATGAAGCACAAATTTTTGGCATCGCTCGTCGTCATCGCGTCCGGTCTCTGCCTTGCGCTCGGGCTTTCGGCATGCAAGTTGGGCAACGACAGCGACAGCGGCAACAACACATCCAATCAAGGTGGCACCGGTTCGTCGATGTTACATTTTGAACTTGACCCCAAAACCGACACCTACACCGTCGTCCAAAGCCGTGTAAGCGGCAACGTCGTGATCCCGGAAACATACCAAGGAAAACCCGTGACGGCGATCGGGGAAGGGGCATTCTTTGCCTGCGAAATGATGACGGGCATTGAGATTCCCGACAGCGTGACTTCCATCGGCGAACAGGCGTTCTATGATTGCGTTGCGCTGAAGAGCATTGCGATCCCCGACGGCGTGACGGAGATCGGATGGCTCACATTCCAATGGTGCGATGCGCTCACAAGCGTGACGTTCGGAAAAAACAGCAAGTTGACTTCGATCGCAAAGGAGGCTTTCTACGAATGCGGTCTGCTTCCGAAGATCGATTTGCCCGTCGGCCTTACCTCGATCGGAGAAAGCGCATTCTGTAATTGCCGGTCGCTTGCAGACATTACGCTTCCCGACAGTGTGACCTCGATCGGAGCAGGGGCGTTCTCCGGGACGGCCTATTACACGGATCCGGATCACTGGGACAACGGGGACGGGCTCTACCTCGGCAATCATCTGATCGTCGCGCGAATCGTATCCGATGAAGACGATCCGCTCCCGAAGGATTATACCGTGCGGGAAAACACAAGGACGATCGCGGATTCCGCATTCAGCTCCGGGACTCCGTTCAGAAGCATCACGATCGCCGACAGTGTGACTTCGATCGGAAAGCAGACATTTTCCCGTTGCCCCTCCCTCGAGAGCATCGAGGTGGCAGAGGGGAATCCCGTCTATCACAGTGACGGAAACTGCATCATCGAGACGCAGAGCAAGACCTTGGTCGCGGGGTGTAATTGCAGCACGATCCCCTCTGACGGCAGTGTGACCGCGATCGGAGACAGGGCATTCTATGGATGCGACTGGCTTATTTCGGCTCTCGTGATCCCGGAGGGCGTGACTTCGGTCGGTGAGAAGGCGTTTTACGATTGCGGTTCGATCGAAAGCATTTCGTTCCCCGCGAGCATGACTTCGATCGGGATCGGGGCAATCGGCGGTTGCGATGCGCGTATTACGGTGGCACAGGGGAATCCCGTCTATCACAGCAGAGGGAACTGCATCATCAAGACGCAGAGCAAGACTTTGGTCGCGGCGAGCAGCAGGGGCACCATTCCCACGGACGGCAGTGTGACTTCGATCGGAAACTATGCGTTTTCCGGCTACGGCTCGCTTGATAACTTTGAGATCCCTGAGAGCATCAAGTCGATCGGATCAAGTGCATTCGATGACTGTTATGTATCTGAGAACATCGTGTTCAAAGGATCCGTGGCTAAGTGGAAATCGATCCTCAAGGCGAACGACTGGTATTGGGGCATCTACGGCACGAGTGATCTCGCGGTCATGTGCACGGACGGGACGGTCACAACGGACGGCACCGTGACATATTTTGAATGAGCCGTTGAACGGATAAGCGGTTTGGCTTTCTGCCAAACCGCTTTTTTTTTACGACGTCCTCGGCTACACAAAAATAACGTGCGCACGGAGCAGAATGGCGCGGTAGTCCCTTGATCCCCCCACCACCGCCTGCGGCGGAGCCTCCCCCCAAAAAAGGGGGAGGCCTTGACGTTCGACGACTTCGGCGGTGTCCCCAAAGGGGGATGCCTTTTGCCAAGAACAAAAAAAATTTTATATTTTGAAAAAAAAATTTGTAATATCTTTTTATTACTGATTGACAAAATGTCACCGATTCTATATACTCAATGGCGACGGACAAAAGTCCGCAAATCGACATGCTATTCATAGGAGGCTCACATGAGAAAAATCAAACGGATCGCGATATCTCTCCTTGCGGGAGCTTGCGTTCTCACGGCGGCGGCAGGAGTTGCCGCATGCGGCGAAGAAGATACCCTCAACGTCCAAAGCGGGACTTCGACGACACTGATTACCGACAAGGCGCCGACCGAACTGACGGCGGAAAACGCGATCTATGCGTTCCTGCAAAAGCAGACCGAACTTCAAAGTTACAAGATCACGGCGAAGGGCACTGCCATCGCCGATTTCATGGGCTACAAGCAGGAGATCCTGAACATCACCTACAAAAACGGAGAGGACTATCTCAACCAAGCGCAGTCCGATTCCGCCCTCGTCAGCATGAAGCATCAATCCTTCTCCAAGGGGGGAAAGGTCGTCTACCGCGACAGCTTCGACGGCGAAATGAGCGTCGCCGACAAGGATACATACAAACAGACATACGGCTTTACAGCGGATGACGTGACCCTCGGGGGATACATCATCAACGGCAAGACTCTTCGCTATGCGACGCTGGAAAAGACGGACGGGGATTCGCTTACCTATTATATGCGTCTTGCGGGCGACACCTCGCTCGAGAGCGGAGCGACGACGGAATCTTCCACTGCCGCGATCCGCGTGCAGGCAAAGGCATACGGCTCCCTCGACAATCTCCCCACTTTTTCGGATATTGACATCCGTCTCACCTTCAAAACCGACTGGACGCCCGTCTCCTACACCTCGACGTGTTCGTACGACTGCAAGAAGATGTTCGACATGAACGTCTCCCAGACGCTCACCTGCACCTATTCCGAAGTCAATCAGAATGTGGCGATCCCCGACGTCGTACAGTTCAACCAAAAACTCGGCTCCACGCCCTCCGAAGTGCATCCCGGGAGCGGGGAAGAGGATCCCCTCATGCAGATCGCTGCCGCCTTCACCAACACGCTGGATGAAAACAACACTCTCTCCATTCCCGTCTCCCTCGGTCTCAACGCCTTCGGTGCACCGCTGACGCTCGAAGGCGGTCTTGCACTCAAACTCAGGCGGGAAGCGCTGGAAAAGAGCGATCTTTCGGACGCCTTCTCTCTCCGTCTCGACCTCGATCTCTCCGGGGTCCCTCTCCTCTCCGCCGCCGCGGATACGCTCACGGTGCGGACCGCGGACGGCATGCTTCTTCTCATGCTGAACAACAGGGAAAACGGCCAAGATCACTTCCTCCTCACCTACGCCGCAAGTCTCGAAGGCTTGGCGGCTTCCACGGACCTGAGCCTCGGCGGGCTCCGCGAGAGCATTGCGGCGCTCGTGACCGTCCAAAAAACGGGTGCAGGCTACACGCTCACCCTTAAGGATGAAGTACTCGGGGAGCTGAACAAGTCATACCAAGGCCTCATCGGACTGCTCGGAGAAAAACTCGGCGATACGCAGGGGTACATCTCCTCTGTCCTCGGGACGACCTTCACGGCGGCGAAGCTCGATCTCGCCCTCGGCGGAAGCGGCGGCGCCCAAACCCTCTCGGGCATTGCGCTGAATGTCACGGGCACGCCCGCAGAGAACACCACCTTGGGCGAAAAACTGGATGTGAGCATCGATACCAAGCTCCTCGGGGGCAACATTGCGGAGCCGCTGGCGGGCGAGCTGCAATTCCGTTTGGATCCCGCCGCGATTCTGTCGGGCAATCTCCTCAAGGCGGTCAAGGCGGCGCTTCATCTCGATCTCTCCCCCGCCGCGGGACTCTTCGGGACGCTCCAATCCCTGAACATCGAACAGATCCCCGCGTTTATCCCCGATTCGAAGAGCCTCGACGTCTATTACACGGGCGACGGCACGCTGACCCTCGCCTTCAACAACGAAAACGGTCTGCTCATCGGCGTCATCGATGCGGATCTCAGCGGCCTCTCCGAAAAAATCCCCTCCGAAGACGGGGGTGAGTTCCCCTTCGCCATAGACTTGTGCGAAAACGGCGTCGGGCTCATTCTCAAAGAGTCCGCCGTAGAGCGGCTCGCCGAAGCATACAACGGCTTGGTCGAAAATCTCATCGCACAGGCAACGGCGGCTCTCGATGAATTTATGGGCAAACTTGCGGCGGGAACGCTCCGCGGTTACCTCGGCGCAAACATCACGGGGCTGCAACTTGTGCTCGGGAAGGACAACGGCGATCTCAGGCTCGGCCTCGCCGTACACGGCATTCTCCAAAATGCAGAGACGGAAGACCGCATCCTCGGCGTTACGCTCACGCACAGAGAGGCGCTCACTGCCGCCGAACGGGATAAGCTCATTTCTGACGAAGCCGCAAAGGCCGCCCATGAAAAGCTCGTCAAGCCGACCGCCTATGTGGAAGAACTGCAGACCCTTATCGACTACATCGACGTCACCGAAAGCGGCAAGGACGGCTACATAGCAAAAGTGAACGCCCTGAAGGCGAGGATCGACGCCGAGCCCGACGAAGTGAAGGCACTCATCTCCAACCGTTCCTATCTTGAAGAAAAGACGCTCTTTATGTCACAGGAAGGTGCGAAACCCCTGCTCCTTCTCCTGCAGGACGCTTACCTCGGCCAAGTGAATTCCTTCAAGAACAAGATGGCGCCCGGAGACGACTACGCAAGTTTCAGCGAATCACAGTGGACTGCGCTCAACAATGTCTTTGATAAGGGAAGCGCGATCACGCTGTCCGATTTTAAGTCCGTTGCCACCCCTGCCGTGAAGGACTGCAAAGCCATGCTCGACGCGATCGGACAGGCGCACATCACCGCCTATACCGCGGCGCGCGACGCATGGGAGGACGCGGCGGCGCGGGCCTTCCTCGAAGAGCTCAACGGTCTGGCTGCGGAACTTGAAAGTAAGTCGACAACGGAAGATTTGCAGGGACTTCTCACGGCATTCAAGGCCGTTCAGACGGAATACCAGAAGATCGCCGAAGGCAAGCGGGCGATCGTAAACGACGCATACGACGCGTATGTACTGGCGATCGGGCAAAAGAACTTCGAAGCGATCGAAAAGGAATATGCGGCATTGCAGAGCGCGGTCGGCGCCTCGGACGGCGAGACGATGGAGACTCTGATCAGCCTCCTCGTACGCTTCAACGATGTTGCCAAGTGGCATACGGGGTGGGATTATTGGAATTCCACGGCAAAAGCGGTGGCGTGGGGCTCCGCCCTTGACACGAGCGGGCTCCTTTCCCAGCTCACCAAAGAGGACTCCAAAGCGGCGCTCACGGCTTCGGTCAATGCCGCCAAAAAATTGCGCACGGAGACGGCGGGCAAGATCGTGGAAAAATTCTCGGAACTGCTCAAGGGCGAGCTCACCGCGCTGAAGACGCAGGCCGATCGGTGCAAGCAGGTGACGGGGAATAAGACGACGTACGATTTTGCACAGATGGGCAGCGACGCCGCCGCGCTGAACGGCACGCTTGCAAAGATGCAGGCGCTCCGTTTCCTCTTCACGAACACCACCCTTTCCGACGAAGCAAAGACGAACTTCTTCGGCGGAGACGCCGATCTGCAGACCTTTGCGATGACCGATCTCAAAAACTGCGAAAAGGCTCTCGCGACATATATCAAGAGCTTGCCCTCCGCATAAGGAAAGGCAAAACAGATATGGAAAAAACGGCGGTTCCCCGCCGTTTTTTCATAGATATGTCGGTCAACCGTTGATGGCCTGCTTCATGACTTCCGCCGCTTCGGTGCGGGATGCGGCGCCGAGTTTTTCGTAGATCGCCGAGATATAGTTCCGCGCCGTGCCGTCCGAAAGTTTCAGCGCCGAGGCGATCTGTTTGTTCGTGAATCCCTCGCAGATCATGAGCGCGATCTCCACTTCGCGGTCGGAAAGCCCGAACTTCCGCTTTAATTTATATTCCCTGTCGCTCGTCACCATGCGCGCGGCGTCGGCGATGCGCTTGGCGATCTTGGCGGGAAGGATGGTATCCCCCGCGTGGGCGTTTTTGATGGCGTCGATGAGCGCAGCCGCGGAGGTATCCTTCAACAGATATCCGCTCGCGCCGCCCTCGATCGCGCTCAGAATATATTCGCTGTCGTCAAACGTCGTGAGGACGACGACCTTCATCTCGGGGAATCTGCGCTTGATCTCCTGCGTGGCAATGACGCCGTTCATGCCGGGCATACGGATGTCCATGAGAATGACGTCGGGCCGCTCCCGCTCCGCAAGCTCGACCGCCTCCGCCCCGTTTGACGCAATGCCGACAACCTCGAGCTCCCCGCTCGAGGACAAAACGCTGCGGATCCCGTCCGCAAGGATCGCCTGATCGTCTGCCAGTAAAACTTTTATCATTGTTTGTCTCCTTCCGCTTCATCCAAGGGAAGCGTCATATGGATCTCAAATCCCTCTCCCTTCTCCGCTTCGAACCAGACATCGCCGCCGAGCGCCTTTGCGCGGGTGTGCATGCCCGAGAGTCCGAACCCCTCTTTGAGGTCGGCGAGGTCCATCCCGCAGCCGTTGTCCGAGAGGAGAAAGCTCACCCGTCCATCCTCTTTTCTGAGTTCAAACAGGAACGCGGTCGCGCCCCCATGCCTCAGGCCGTTCGAGATGCCCTCTTTTAAGGTATTGCAGATAAATCTGCGCTTCGCGTCGCAGAGATCGACGTCGTCCACGGACGTGCGGACGGCGATCCCCGTGCCCTCCGTGGATTCCTGCGCGATGGACAGAAGGCTCTCTTTGAGGGTCATGTTCTCCCTTGCGCCCGAAAGCAGATGGACGGATTCGCGGAGTTCGTCAAGCGCATGCTTCGCCTGCAGATTCGCCGCGGTGATCTTCCGTTTTGCGTCCTCGGGATCGGTATCGACGACGAGCCGCGCCGCTTCCGTCTGCATGATGACGGTCGTGATGGAGTGCCCCGCCGTATCGTGGATGTCCTTTGCGATCCGCTGGCGCTCTTCGAGCACGGCGAGCGACTTATGTTCCTCGTTCAGCCGCTGGAGCTCCTTGTTCCTCTCGCTGAGTTCGTTCATCGTCTCGGCGATCTCCTTGTTCTTACGGTAGATCTGAATGGTGAAATTCACGATGAGGAAGTGCAGAGCGAGGATGATGAGGTCGTTGAAGGCACTGGCGACCACGGTGAGGACATTGAAGGTATCGCCGCGGAGAAAGTTCGAAACGATGAGCGTGATGAGGAAAATGGCGATGCTCGAGACCCCCATCGCGAGATTCCCCGAAAGGGACTCCTGACGGATATAGAATTCGGAAAGGATGATGATGTAGAAGGTCGAGATCAGCATCCCGTTCGTCACGATCGTGATGACGAGGAGCAGGAAGATATCGAGCGCGTAGAAAAAGATCCTGTGCGTATATTTTTTGATGGCCCAGATCTTGACGGCGTTCTCCGCAAGCAGAATGACGACGGCGGGCAGCACGAAGTACCATGCGGGGAATCCCGCATAGCTCCCGTCCCAACTGTTTACGGTGACGATGATCCCGATGAGCGCGAGCGAGCAAAAGACGATGCACTTTGCGATCCTTACGACAAGCGACCGCTGTGACAGGATATCGGGGAATACGATCTCTTTTTTCATTGCGCCTCTTTTCGCGGCAATTTCCGCCTCTATGTCCATTGTAACATAAATTTTACAACAATGCAAAACCTTCAGGTGAAATTTTTGTATTTTTTTCGGTTCTCTCACGAAAGCCTTGACAACCGCCCGATTGTATGATACAATATCTTTTGGTTTGTACAATTCCATACGGGAGAAATTTATGCCACACTACTTCGACGAAGCGGTTGAAAAAATCTGCGAGAGCATCCGCTTCGACTCATCTTTTGCACAACATACGGCAAAAATGCCCTTCGGAAAAGGCGCCTACGATTGTCTTGATCACTTTCTTACTCTCGCGGAAGAACTCGGTTTCGAAACGCATAACTATGACGGCTATGCCGGAGAGGTCGTCTTCGGTCAGGGCGAACCCTTTGCGATCCTCTGCCATCTCGACGTCGTTCCCGCGGGGGACGGCTGGACGAAGGATCCCTTCGGCGGGGTCGTTCAGGACGGAAAGATCTGGGGGCGCGGCGCCATGGACGACAAGGGTCCCGCGATCTGCGTGCTCTATGCGCTGAAATCCCTCAAAGATAAAGGCTTTGTCCCCTCCAGACAGATCCGCTTTATCGTCGGCTGCAACGAAGAGAGCGGCTGGGGCTGTATCGAATACTATAACCGTGTTGCGGAGCTTCCAAAGACGGGGATCTCGCCCGACGCGGATTTCCCCGTCATCTATGCGGAAAAGGGGATCATGCAGGTAAGGCTCCATTACCCCCTTGCGAGCGCACCCTTCTTCTTTCTCGAAGGCGGTTCGGGCGCAAACATGGTCTGCGACACCTGCGAAGCGACCCCCCGCTCCCTCGGCACAAAGCGCATCCGCGCCTGCGGGCTCGAGATCAAGGGCAAAAAGATCGTCTCGCACGGCAAGAGCGCCCACGGTTCAACGCCCGAGCTCGGCGTCAACGCCATGCGTCCCATGCTCGAATATTTCGCGGCGCGGAACGAGACGATCAGAACGATCATTTCCGACTTGTTTGACGACAAATACGGGCTCAAAAAGCTGCAGGACGAAACGGGGCATCTCACCCTCTCCCCCAACCTCATCAAGTATCGGAAGGGCGAGCTTCAGATCGTCTGTGATATCCGTTATCCCGCTACCATGTCCGCAGACCTCATTCACGAAAAGCTCTCCCAGCTCGGCGTGAAGTACGAAACGGTCCACCACCAGCCTCCGCTCTTTCACGATAAGAACAGCGAGCTCGTCCAAACGCTTCTCTCCGTCTATGAGGAGTGCACGGGCGAAACGGCGGAGCCCATCGCGATCGGCGGCGGGACGTATGCGAGGGCGCTTGAAAACGGCGTCGCGTTCGGCCCCGAGATGAAGGGCGACGAAGCGGTCATTCATCAGGCCGACGAATATATTTCCCTCGACAGAGTGAAATTGCTCCTTGAGATCTACGAAAAAGCCATCGAACGGCTGACAAAATAACAAAACGCCCGTCGGGATCCCTCCCGACGGGTTTTTTATACTTTTTGCCTCCTTAGGGCCCCCTTTTAGGGACGCCAAGAGTGTCCCCATTCCGAGCCCCGCAAGGGGCGAGTGAATCCCCTCGTAAGTACGGACGTTTGTGGGTCTATGAGATCCGCTCGGCTTCGCCTCGGGATGAGGACTGCTCCCTTGCTGCCCCTTTTAGGGGAAGTACCCGCGCAGCGGGGGATAGGGTTTTAGAAACCCCTCAGTCGCGCAAGGGCGCGCGACAGCTCCCCTATAAGGGGCGCCAAGACACCCCCTCAGTCGCGCAAGGGCAACGCGCCAGCTCCCCCTCAAGGGGGAGCCAAGACGACCCTTCGTTCGCCCCAAGGCGCGGGGCACGCAGAGCGAATCCTTATATTTTAACCAGTGTCAATGTCACTTTGTCGCCGTTGATGTCCTGTTCCTTAGTGAAACCAACATTGCCGTCGAGCTGGGCGATCTTTTCGGCGAGCACGTCGGGGGCAAAGGCGCCCTTTTCGAGCATGCGCTTCGCTCTCCCTTCCGCCGCATAGTAGACGGCGATGCGGTCGGTGATCTCGAAGTCCGCCTCCTTTCTCATCGTCTGGATCTTGGAGACGAGTTCCCGTTCGCAACCCTCGTCGAGGAGCTCCTCGCTGAGCGCGGTATTGAGCGCAACGGTGAGCCCCCTGTCCTGCGCGACGGCGTACCCGCTCGCGGATTCGGTAAAGATCTGAAGATCTTCCTCGGTGAGCACGACTTCCCCGCCGAGGTCCACGGTGTACGTACCGCCGCCCTTCACCGCCTCGACGACCGCTTTTGTGTCGCAAGTCTTCAAAAATTCGCCGATCTCTCTGAGTTTCTTCCCGTACTTCGGGCCGAGCGTGCGCATCTGCGGTTTGAGCGTATAGCGGATGAGCTCGTCCGATCCCGCGATCCGCGTCAGTTTTTTCACGTTGAGTTCATCGAGGGCGACCGCTTCCAGCTCCCCGTGCAGTCCGAGCGGCTTTTCGCTCGCGACGAGCATTTCCGAGAGCGGCTGTCTGTTCTTGATCCCGCTCGCATTTCTTGCGCTTCTGCCGAGCTCCACGATCCTGAGGACCTCGGACATGCCCCCCTCCAATTCCGCGTCGATCCATTCCTCGTCCGCCTTCGGATAGTCGCAAAGGTGCACGGATATGGGCGCGGCGGCATCAAATGCGGGCACCATGTTCAAATAGATCATCTCAGACATGAAGGGCGTGAAGGGTGCGAGCAATTTCGCAAGCGTCACGAGGACATGGTATAGCGTCGTGTACGCCGCCGCCTTATCTTCCGTCATTTCGCTGCCCCAATAGCGGTCACGCCCCCTGCGGACATACCAATTCGAAAGTTCGTCTACATATTCCTGAATGGCGCGCGCGCTGTCTGTAACGTTGTATTCTGAAAGAAGTCCGTCCACCTGTTTTACGAGGGTATTGAGCCCCGAGAGCGCCCACTTGTCCATCAGCGAGAGCTTGCAAGTCTTGAGGTCGTACTTCGTCGGGTCATACCCGTCGATCTCCGCATACAGGCAGAAGAAGGCGTAGGTATTCCAGAGCGTTCCCTGAAACTTTCTCTGGACTTCGGAGACAGCTTCCTCGTAGAACCTCGAGGGGATCCACGGCGCGCTGTTCGTATAGAAATACCACCGCGTCGCATCCGCGCCCTGCTTGTTCAGAACCGTCCACGGGTCGACGACGTTGCCCTTGTGCTTGCTCATCTTGACGCCGTCCTTGTCGTTGACGTGCCCCAAAACGACGCAATTTTTGAAGGGAGCGCGGTCAAAGAGAATGGTCGAGATCGTGAGGAGGGTATAGAACCAGCCGCGCGTCTGGTCGACGGCTTCGGAGATGAAGTCGGCGGGGAAGGTCTCCTCGAAAAGATCCTTGTTTTCAAAGGGATAGTGGTACTGCGCAAACGGCATGGAGCCCGAATCGAACCAGCAGTCGATAACCTCGGGCGTGCGTGCCATTTTTCCGCCGCACTTTTGGCATTTGCAGAAGAATTTGTCCACATAGGGGCGGTGAAGCTCGGTATCGAGGGGTGCGCCCGTCTTGTCGTGAAGTTCCTGCCGCGAGCCGATGACTTCGATCGCGCCGCAGTCCTCGCAGATCCAGACGGGGAGCGGCGTCCCCCAGTAGCGGTCGCGAGAGAGCCCCCAGTCGATGACGTTTTCGAGGAAATTCCCCATTCTGCCGTCGCGGATGGTCTCGGGCATCCAGTTTACGGACTTGTTTGCGGCGATCAACCTGTCTTTGACCTTGGTGACCTCGATAAACCAGCTCTTGCGGGCATAATAGAGCAGGGGCGTATCGCACCGCCAGCAGTGCGGATAGCTGTGCTCGAAGAGCAATTTTTTGAAGAGAAGCCCCTTCTCTTCGAGCATCTGCAAAATGGGCTTGTCCGCTTTCTTCGCAAAGAGGCCGCAAAGCTCGGGGCAGCGTTCGTCAAAGCATCCCCGCTCGTTGACGAGCTGCACGACGGGAAGGCCGTACTTTTTCCCCACTTTATAGTCGTCCTCGCCGAATGCGGGCGCGATATGGACGACGCCCGTGCCGTCCGTCAGGGTGACATAGGTGTCGCAGACGACGTAGTAGGCCTTTTCTTTGAAGGTCCCCTGCGCCCACGGAAAGAGCGGCTCGTACTCCGTGCCCTCGTATTCCTTCCCCTTGCGGCGGGAGAGGATCTCATAGGTTTCGAAGAAGGAGGGAACGAGCGCCTCGGCGAGGATATAATGCGCGCCGTCCGCTTCGATCTCCACATAATCCTCGTTGGGATTCATGCAGAGAGCGACGTTGGAGGGGAGCGTCCACGGCGTCGTCGTCCATGCCAAAATGTAGGTATTCTCCCTGCCCTTTACCTTGAAACGGGCGACGGCGGAGGTCTCCTTGACGTCCTTATAGCCCTGCGCGACCTCGTGCGAGGAGAGCGCCGTTCCGCACCGCGGGCAGTAGGGAACGATCTTGTGTCCCTTGTATAAGAGCCCCTTCTTGTGGATCTCCTTGAGCGCCCACCAGACCGATTCGATGTAATCGTCATGGTAGGTGACGTAGGGGTGCTCCATATCCACCCAGTAGCCGACGGCGTCCGACATCTTCTCCCACTCGTTCTGATACTTCCATACCGACGATTTGCACATCTTGTTGAAGGGCTCGATCCCATAGTTTTCGATGTCCTTCTTGCCGTCAAGGCCGAGGGATTTTTCGATCTCGAGCTCGACGGGAAGCCCGTGCGTATCCCAGCCCGCCTTTCTGAGGACGTGCTTGCCCTTCATCGTCTGATACCGCGGGATCGCGTCCTTCATCACGCGGGTGAGGACATGCCCGATGTGCGGCTTGCCGTTTGCCGTGGGGGGACCGTCGAAGAAGGAAAATTCCTCCTTTCCCTCGTTCTTTTCGATGGATCTTTCGAAGATCTTGTTTTCTTTCCAAAACTCGACGATCTCCTTCTCCCGTTCCACAAAATTCAGCGATGTGTCTACTTTCTTATACATATTCGACTCCTTTTTGTTTTTGTTTCGCAAATTTCTTTGCTTGCCCCGTCCCTTCACACAAGGCGCCCCGCGGACGCGCTCGCGCGTCATTCTGCCCCGCGCGCGTTCTATTACACTAAGCGCGGCACGCCCCGTGCGCATTCTTATTACACTAAGCACGGCACGAGCGGGCACCGCCCGCGAAGTAGCGCCGTCCTTGGCGCGAAGTAGCTTGTCGAAAAATCTCACGGGGCTTCGAAAAGAAATTTGCGAGGGGTTAAATTTTTTGCCTTGTAAAAGCGATTTTTCCTTGGCTCCCCTTGTAGGGGAGCTGGCGCGCCGCCCTTGCGCGACTGAGGGGTTTTTGAAACCCCTTTGGCTCACTTTGTTCGCCACTTCCCCTAAGAGGGGCAGCGAG
>CANRIY010000028.1 GCA_947630775.1 uncultured Clostridia bacterium
GGCCCACGGGCGTCCGTACTTAAGAGGGGATTCTCTCGCCCCTTGAGGGGCTCGGAATGAGGTCTCCTCGGCTCCCCATCGAGGGGTCCTTCCTTAGGGATGGCGGGAAAAGGCGACCATTCTATTTATGAAGCCTTTTCCGCCTGAGCTGGCGCGCCGACCTTGGCGCGACTGAGGGGGTGTCGTTCTAATCACGCCGCCCCCCTTGACAATCAACAAGATCCGTTGTATAATGCCGTTATGGAAATCAAGACATATACGCTCAATAACGGCAAGGAGATCCCGTCGCTCGGGCTCGGGACCTTCCGCGTCTCCCCCGACGATTGCGAAAAGACGGTCTGCGCCGCGCTCAACGGCGGGTATCGGCTCATCGACACCGCCAACGTCTACATGAACGAACGCGCCGTCGGCAGGGGTATCAAAAATTCGGGCGTCAGCCGTGACGAGATCTTTCTCGCTTCTAAAATTTGGTGCACCGAATATAAATATAAAAAGGCGGCCGCGGCGATCGACGCAACGCTCTCCCGCCTCGGGACCGATCATCTCGACCTTCTCATGCTGCACCAGCCCTTCGGCAGGGTCGATGAGGCATGGCAGGCGGCGGAGGAAGGGGTGAAGGCGGGCAAGATCCGCATGCTCGGCGTCTCTAATTTCGACGAGGACGACCTCGAAAAACTGCTCTCCTATTGCACGGTAAAGCCCGTTCTGGATCAGGTCGAGTGCCACCCCTACTGCCAAAGACGGACGCTGAACGCCTATCTCAAAGCGCATGGGATCCTGCTCGAATCGTGGTATCCGCTCGGCAGCGGCAACGCGGGGCTCTTCGGTGAGGAGAAGATCAAGATCCTTGCAAAGAAGTACCAAAAAACGCCCGCGCAGATCATTTTGCGCTGGCATATCGAAGAAGGGTATCTCCCCATTCCGGGGACAAAAAATTCCGCACATGCGGCGGAAAACGCCGATATCTTCGATTTCTCGTTCACGGAAGAGGAGCTCGCTTCGGTCCGCTCTCTCGACAGAGAGGAGCGCTTCTTCAAGATGAAGAAGGGGATCCAAAGGTACATGGTCTTTTTCCAGCGGATGAACTACGAAAAGCAGAACTAAGAGTTTGCCTTTTACGGGCGGCGGGGGGAGAGAAGCCCCTCTCCCGCGGACATGGTGGGGTTTCCGAAAAAAACCGAAAAAATTTTGTTGAAAACAGACAAAAACGCTTGATTTATTCTTGCGGATATGTTATATTAGTCAAGCAAATCGGAAGTTTAGCTCAGCCGGGAGAGCACATGCCTTACAAGCATGGGGTCATAGGTTCGATCCCTATAACTTCCACCATACAGTGCGGATAGCTTTTTATGCGGGAATAGCTCAGTGGTAGAGCGCCACCTTGCCAAGGTGGATGTCGCGGGTTCGAATCTCGTTTCCCGCTCCAAACACAGCTCCGCACTGTTTTTTTTGGCGCCATAGCCAAGTGGTAAGGCAAGGGTCTGCAAAACCCTGATTCCCCGGTTCAAATCCGGGTGGCGCCTCCAAGAAAAGGGCACCCGCGCGGCGCCCTTTTGATTATTTCGTTCGATTTCTTTTGCGCTTGCGCCGTGTCGGCGCAAGCGCAAAAGAAATCGAACGAGGAAAGTCACGCGTATGGGATATTGAGTCACTGTCTTGTTCGCTTGTCACGACAGTAAGGTTCCCGTAGGGTACCAAATGGGGTGCGCTTAGGCGGGGAGACCCCGCCACGCGCCGTAATTTGGAAGCGATGGGCGAACCTTGCCCTCGCCCCTCTGGGGAGAGGGTGTCACGCAGTGACGGGTGAGGGAATTCCCGCGTCATTCTGCCCCGCGCGCGTTCTATTATACTAAGCGCGGCACGAGCGCCGCCCTTGGCGCGAAGTAGCTTGTCGAAGAATCTCGCGGGGCTTCGAAAAGAAATTTGCGAGGGGTCAATTCTTCTGCCTTGTAATTACGATTCGGATAACGCGGGGGGCGACGGTAACGCATGTCCTCATCCCGAGGCGAAGCCGAGCGGATCTCATAGACCCACGGGCATCCGTAACCGCGTCCGCATTCCAAATCACGTCATCCTGAGCTCCGTCGAAGGATCACCGCATTATAAACAAGGTGATGGTTACTTCGCGCCAAGGGCGGCGCTACTTCGCGGCGGTGCCGCTCGTGCTGTGCTTAGTTTCCAACAAATTCATATCCATGCCGCTGTGGTGGAATTGGCAGACGCGCGTCGCCGCAAACTCCGCTTTGAGCGCTTCCCCTGCGGGAAAGCGCAAATGCACTCCGTTGCGGCTCCTTTTCCCAAAAAATCTTGTTGCACAATCTTTTTTGGGAACCCTGCATTATTTTAAGTCCCTTGCTTTGCCTTTACGGAGGCGGGGGTTTCCAACAAATTCATATCCATGCCGCTGTGGTGGAATTGGCAGACGCAAGGGACTTAAAATCCCTCGGGATAAAACCCGTGTCGGTTCGAGCCCGACCAGCGGCACCACGTCGCGGCAAAGCGACTTTTGGAAGCGATCGCCTTTCGGCGGTCGCTATCCTTTTGCCGCTTGCCGCTCCTTTTCCCGAAAAATCTTGCTTCGCAATCTTTTTCGGGAGCCATAATAATCGGTTCGAATCGGGTTGGTCGTGGTTCACCAAAAAAGCGCCCTTTTGGGCGTTTTTTCGTGCCAACGGGAGAACGAAGCCCGACCCGCGCGCATTCTATTGCACGAAGCACGGCTCGAGCGGGCACTTCCCGCGAAGTAGCGCGCCGCACTTGGCGCGAAATATTATTTTTACACTCACAAAAAACGAAGGGGGCATGTCCGAAAGGCATGCCCCAAAATTGTGATAGCAGTGTCCCGACTCACCCTTTCGGGGGGCGTTACGGAACCGGTTTGGGAGGTCGCATAAGGCGGCCTCTTTTTTGGGGAAAAACGTCCGCTGTGGCGGAATTGTGCTGCAGACCGTTCCCCGAAGGCAAACCGTCTGTGAAAAATTCACAAAATCGGCAATTTTTGTCCAAAAGACGAAACAAAACATCAAAGAATTGACCGCTTTCAAACCTTTTGACGGTGTTTTCTGTAATATTTTGTATTTTCTTGACGAAAAATGTCTGCTGTGTTAAAATGGGCAAACATGATACTGTGGCCGCGGGCAGATATTCCCTTTCGGCGGGCATGCGGAAACGCGCGGCGGTGGCAAAGGTATAACGGGGTAAAAGTTTTTACAATATAAACTACGTACGGCCCATCAAAAACTTTTCAGGAGGAACTATGCTGCAAGTTACGAATTTCTCAAAGAAATACGCAAAAAATCCGAATTATTCGGCAAGGGACATCACTTTTTCGGTCCCTGCGGGCAAAGTGGTCGGCCTTGTCGGGAGCAACGGGGCGGGAAAAACCACCATCATCAAGAGTATTATCGGCGTCCTTCCCTTTTCGGAAGGGACGATCACGGTCTGCGGGTATGACATCGGCAAACAGCCCGACAAGGCAAAGAAGCTCATCGGGTACGTTCCTGACGACCATACGGTCTACGACAAACTGACGGGACGGGAATATATCAACTATATCGGCAGCCTCTACGGCGCCACGAAAGAGCAAAAGCAGTATGTTGTGACCGAGCTTGCGGCGCGCTTCGAGATCACCCATGCGCTGGACCTGCAGATCGCGGGATACTCGCATGGCATGAAGCAAAAGATCTGTATTTTAGGCGCGCTTGTCCATGATCCGAAACTCTGGATCTTGGACGAGCCCATGGTGGGTTTGGATCATCAGACCATGAGATCTCTCTGCGAGTTCATCCGGGGCTATGCCGACGGGGAGCATTCGGTGCTCTTTTCTTCGCACAATCTCGAAGTGGTGCGGAAGATCTGCGACCAAGTGATCTTTATCAGAAAGGGCGAATTGATCAGGATCGTGGATCTTACCGAGGAAAAAGACTTCGATCTCGATCGGTACTATACGGAAGTGAACGAGGTCAAAGAAGATGCGTGAATACCTTAAACTGCAATTAAAACTGAAGTGGGGCTATAACCGCAATAACGACAAAAAGAGCGCCGTCATGACGGTTCTGGCTTCCCTGATCGCCGTTGTGATCGTACTGGCCCTCGTTTGGGCGCTTACATTTGTTTTAAGGGCAAGTCTTGCGGTTTCGGCAAAGAGGTTATGCGTCATGTATCTCACTGCGGTCATGGCGGGGCTTACCGTCGCCGCGGTCGGAATGCAGGTCAGGCGGCTGTACCGGCCGGGCGATCTTACGATCACAGCCCGCTTCCCCCTCACGCCCTTTCAGATCTTCGTGAGCGGGCTACTGCTCAATTATATCGATTTGAGTATTTATTCGACGGTTTTGCTCCTTCCCGTCATGATCATGTTCGGCGTTGCAATGCAATGCTTCACCGCCCTCTATGTGCTCGGCATCCTGCTCGGCATTCTGTTGATGCCGCTGATCCCCTTCGCGCTGTCGGTATTGATCGCGATCCCCGTCGTATATGTCACGAATTTTCTTGAAAGATACGATGCCGTCCGTTTGGTCCTGTTCATCGCCTTTTTGGTCGGGTGCTTCTTCCTCTACGACCGTATCCTCACCGATCTTGCGGGATTTTTCATCCACCGCGACTGGGAAACGGGCACGCTCGAAATATGGGACAAAGTGCTTGCGGGTTTGGACAGCTATTATAATCCCGCCTATTACCTCGGCAACGTCATGTTTTTCGAAAGATTTTGGCTTGGGCTCGGAGTACTCTTGGGGGCCGGTGTTGTGCTGACGGCGGCGGGTGTCGTGCTCGCGAGGATCGTTTGCGGCCGCCTTCGGATCAAGGCGCTCGAGGGGGGCTTCGGCGCCCGCCGCAGAAAGAGCGCGATCGACGGCTACGGAAGCACAAGGGCGATCTTCCGCTACTCTTTGAAGGAGATCCTGCGCAATAAGACATATTTCTATTTCTATCTGGGCGTGGCGATCTCTACGCCCGTCATGGTCTTCTTCTGCAACAGGCTGGTGGAATTGGTCGGCGAGGCGCAGATCGGCAGCGGCGTCAATTTCGGGGCGGCGATGCTGACGTTGTCCGTCTTTATGGCGATGATCTGCTCTTTCTCGGCGTCCGTTCTGAGCATCGAGGGGAAAACGGCGTACATTTCGAAACTCGTCCCCGTGCCTTACCGCAGGCAACTGACGGTAAAGGGGTTGCTCTATGTCGGCGTCGGCATCGTGGCGCTGGCGATCAGTACCATCGTGATGGGAAGCCTCGGCTTTGTCAACGCTTCGGAAATGGCCGTGCTCATCATCACGCAGCTCCTGTTTTCCGTGGGATTGGTCTTCAACGGGATCAACCTGAATCTGGGCAATCCCAACCTCAAACCGAAGGCGAACGGCGAAGTGGAAGAGATCAATATCACCTACATGCTCCTGATCGGGTTTGCAATCGCGGCGATCCTCGGGGCGGCGGCGCTCATCTTCCCGCGCACCGCAGAGGGCGGCGCGGCGTGGGCGTACGGCATTACCGTTGCGGTTGCGTTCGCCTATGCAGTCATAAATGCGCTGATTTTTTGGTTTGCGGCAGAAAAGAGATACCGCAAGATCGAAATGTAAGGAGACACAAAAATGAAAAAACTGATGATTTCCACGATCATATTATTGCCGCTGCTGCTTCTTGCGATCCTGCTCGTAAGCGGCGCGATCGCAAGCATGATGACGCATATCTATGTGGAATCGGTGGAATTTGTGGATAACAGTACGTTGGAACTTTGGATGGACGATGAGGAAAACCCGCCGTCCGAACAGCTCGAAGTCAACGTGTTGCCGCTCAAAGCGGACAACCGCGGCATCGTGTTCAGCGTAGACGACGAGAATATCGCCACCGTGGATGAAAACGGCAAGATCGTCGCCAAATACTACGGCACGACGTATGTCACGGTGACGAGCGCAGAGAACAAGCGCGTGAGCGCCAAGAGGGCGGTCCGCGTGACAGACAAGCACGTGCACGGCATCGAGATCGGGGAGCACGACGCGGACATGTACCGCGGTGACGACAGCGTGCGCCTTCTCGCAAAGGTATTTCCCGCCGATGCGGACAATACGAACGTCGTTTGGGAGAGCTCGGATCCCGGATTGCTCTCCATTACGAAGGACGGCATTGCGACCTGCAACGGCAGGGGCAGCGGGGACGGGGTCGTGACGGTCACCGCCGCGTCCGCGGACAATCCCGAGGTGAAGGCGACGACGGTCATCCGATGCCACGAGCCCCTTTCGGGCATTTCCGCGGAAGATACGCCCGTCCTTACGGCGCAGAAGACCCAACAGTTCCCCGCCGTCGTTCCCTATCCCGCGAACGCGACCTATTCCCTGAGCTATACCTCGTCGGATACGGATATCGCCACGGTGAACGGAGAGGGCGGGATCACCTTCCACAACTACGGCTATGTCAAGATCACGGCGACCGCCCGTGACGGCAGGGGACACGAAGACAGCGTATCGGTGGATTACAACAGCACGTACGGCTATTACGAGGGACCGCTCTTCGGCTCGACGCGCGAATACACTTTCGATTACGATGAGATCATCGCCGCGGGGGGCGCGCTCAAGATTCATTTCCTCGAAGAGGTCCCCGAAGGCTCCGGTCTCAGGATCACCGACGTCGCTTTCGAGAACCCCGATCCCGAGGGAGAGGATCTCATTGAATACGACGCGGCAGCGCGGAAATTCTTCCTGAAGGATGTGGGAGACGAGCTCAGGCTGGGCAGTGTAAGGATCACCGTGCACGCCGACAAGTACGACCTCGGCGACCACACCGTAAAGACGGGGCTGGCCGACGACGTCTGCACCGTGACCATTACGCGCAAGACGGGATCGCTCTCCTTTGTGGCGGGCGGAAAGGAGTCCGACGCGCTCTCCCTCTCCAATATCACGCCGACGATGGACGTGACGTTCTCCGAACTCGAAACGGATGCTCAGAACGCGGTCGTGGTGCGCGCCGCTCCCGCCAACCATACCGACGAGATACAATATTCCCTCGGCGGAACATCCGACTGCGCGCGCCTCGAGGGCAAGATGCTCAAATTCTCCAAGCCCGGCACGGCGGCCGTCACCGTCAGGGCAGGGGATGCGGAGAAAACCCTTACGGTCACCTTCACGCAGAAGCAGGCGGAGGATGTGACCGTCACGCTGGGCGAAACTGCCCCCGAGAAGAACATTTCGCTCGACTTTGTGTCTGCGGACAACAACAGCAAGGGCATTCTGGAGTTCGTGACGCCGCAGGGCTACATTGCCACGGTCACATCCCAAAACGAGGAAGTCATCAAGGTGGAAGGGCTTCAGCTCGTGCCGCAGAAGGGCGGTTTCGCAACCGTTGCAGTCTCCTTTCGGGCGGCGGACGAGGCGGGGATCTCGGCATACGCTTCGGACATGCCCGCGGGATACACCGTCAATGTGTATGTCGATAAACCCCTTGTGTCGGGCGATATCACCTTCTCCGCGGAAGGCAAACAGCTCTCTACGGGCGAGACCTTTGTGACTTCCAAAGCGGGCACGGCGCTCACCATTACCGTGAACGCAAAGGACGGCGCCATGGAGGGCAAGGAACTTTGGATGGACGGCGCGAGCCTTACTCCTTCGGAGGAGGGCGAAACCTATATTTACACCAAGGAGTTCACCTTCACGGGCGCGCAGACGCTCTCCGTTCAAGCGACCGTAAAACACGGCAGCCGCGCGGTCGATTACGGCAGTACAGAGTCCGAGGTCTCCAACAACTGCAAGCTGCAATCGACGGGCGGAAAGATCGTAAGCGGGCTCACCGTGAAAAACGGCGAAACGGCGTTTACGGACGGCAGCAACAAACTCACCTTCAACAATATCGGTGAGACGTCCAAGACGACGCTGACTTTCTCGGCGGAAACCCCCGAGCCCGCGGACTTTGTGCTTCAAGACAATCTGGATGTGTCCGCGCTCGAGAGTGCGTTGGAGGCGGGCGGATACCTGAGCGCGGAGCTTACCTTCACGGACGAAAACACTTTGACGGCACAGCTCACCGCCGTAAAGGGAACGTACAACGGCGACCAGACGCTGACGCTGGAGGTCGCGGGCAAGACCGTCACCGTCGTGCTCAAAGTGCTCGTCCCCGCCGATCGGATCGAGGTGAAATACGGCAGCGCCGCGCTCACCGCGGGCGAAAGTTACACCACCTTCCTTTCAGAGCTCGGATTTACCGTAACGCTCTCCCGCACGGACGGGAAGGCTGTCTCCGCCGAGTCCAAAAAATTTTCGGATGCGTCGTTCGGCGGCGCTTCCTGCACCGTACAGCAACAGGGCTCCGAGGCGTCATTCACCGTAACGGCGAAGCTCGGCGGATTTGAAGAGCAGACGCTTTCTCTCGCTGCCGAGGGCGGGAACGCAACCTTTACGCTGAATCTGAAAAAGCTCGATGTGAGAAATACCACGTTTACCTATTCTATCGAGTATTCGAGCGACGGCGGGGAGCACAAGCTCACCGATCAGCCGATCACGGCGGACGGCGAGAATGTATTTTACTTCCCGCGCGGACTGAGAAGTTTCGGGATCCGCATCACGCCCGCGGCGGACGGCAAGCGCCTCGGCGGGCTCGCCGAAGAACCCGAACAGGAAGAGGAGCGCAATTTCACGGTCACCGCTGCGGGCGGGGACGAGGTCTGGAGCTATATATTCAATCCGCAGGGCGATGGCACGGGCTACCTCGAAGTAACGGTCCCGGACAAGACGTATTTCTACAACGATACGGTCATATTCCGTTTCCCGGACGGCGAAGGGGATCTCGCGGAAGCGACGCTCACGATCTCCTGCCCCAATATCCACAGCGTGCAACTGACAAGCACGGACGTTTCCGAATCGTTCGACAGCAGCAATACCGCCATGGACGGCCCCGTGTATAAGGGCTATCAGCAGGTGCGCGTGTTTGCCAAGCACAGTGACTTCGGCGACGGCAATATCGTGGATTATATCCGCATGCCCGTCAAGGTGGAGAGCGAGGCCAAGAAGGAAGGCGATCTCGCCGACGCCGTTTGGAACCTCACCCGCCACAACGACAAGGAGGGCAAGATCGAAACCCTCACATGGCAGCGCGGCACCGAGGTCAGGTACAAGGGCGAGACCTATACGATCGTGGAAGTCACGGACGGGGCGGGCAATGTGCATCCCTCTAAGCTGGTGAAGGGCGGAGCAGACGGAACGACCGTCGCCGAGGGCGGCAAATACACTGTGGCGGGAGAGGAACAGATCCCGTGGGTGGACGTGTTCGCGGAGGACGGCTACGCGCATATTTATTTCGGCAATTTCGGCGGACTCTCCGAGGTAGACGTGCAAAACGACTATTTCGGCAACTTCGGCGAGAAAGAGAATTGGAAGAGGGTCGAACAGACGGTTCTCGACGCTAAAAAGGAAGGAAGCGACAGAGATTTTACCCCTTCCGGAAACGCATACTCCTATCTCCGCGTGGCGGTGGGCGACGGCTCGGTGGACAGCGCACAGGCCTCCATGAAGGACAACACGGCAAACAAGCACTTCAACTTCAACGTGCTCCAAGAAGATACTCTCGTCAACGTGTACAACGCGGCGGGGTACTATAAACACTCCAACATCGTGTTGCACGAAAACCTTTACGGCGATGGCGAGCTCGGCAATGAGGGCGCCACATTCACCAAAGCCACCGAAAAAGGGCTGTTCTTGAATCAGGTCGCAAACTTGGGAAAAACACTGATCTACGGCAACGGCTATCAGGTCAACCTGCAGGCAAAAACCGCCTCGATGGATAAGTATAGCGAAAGCGACGGCATTGCGATCAACAGGGCATATAATACCGTGATCAAATGCGCAAATCCCAACAACGAGATCAGCAATAAATATCAAAAGATGGTTTTCAAAATGGCATACGCCTACTATTGCGACCTGTCGTACTACTACAAATTCAACCCCGCGGGCAGTGCGTTCTATGCGAAAAATACCATCTTTTCAAGCATTTCCAAGACTGCGGTACAACTTTATTACAACGAAAGTCTGTATGTCGAGAACTGTGTCTTTACGGAGTGCGGCACGGCGATCCAAGTAGATAACAGTTCATGCCTCGAGCCGCACATCTATATCAAGGGCGGCTTCGATGCGCTCAACTACTTCAACAAAACGGCGCTCGATAATTTGAACCCTTGGATAGGTATGTTCTACGCCTCCGTTGTTAGCGGTGTAAAAGATTATTTGGAGTGGCATGGAAAAACCTTCACGGCGAACGCAAGCAGTTATGCGGATAAGAGTGTCGATAAGATATATGTAAATATTTTGCTTTTCGGTTATGCGCCGTTGACCGAGAATTTAATGGCATGGGACGGTGACAGTTATGAGAAAGCAACACCGTTAGCAGATGGCTCGAAAATTGTAAGCAAAACTCTTTATAGCCCATATTGCGCATGGACATACGATACGTTGGATGAAAACGGCGCTCGTTTAGACGGTGCAACAGTAGAAGCAAACTCGTACGGGCAAGCTACCGTTACGGCAGTTATGAGCCAGCTGTTTACGGAAAAACGATATATCCGTTTGCAATGCGAATTTAAGGAGCCGGGCGTAAAGAACTACGAACATATCCTTTGGCACAGGCAAGGGGTATATCGCGATTACTCGATCATCGGCGAGAGGGAAGATCATATGACGAACCTCAGAGAATCGTTGAAAGGGACGACGTGGGACGACGGCTCGGGCGTTGGCGCCGACGGCATTCCGTTCGACCCGCCCGCCGCCGCGCTCGCCATGAACGAACTTCTCTCCGAGACCGTCGTTCCCTCCAAACGCACCTACTGACCGTTCCGCGGCACCGTTCCCCCCTCCCGCGGGGGGAACGGAAGGCGGGCGGAAGAACATCCGATCGCAAAGGAGAGCTCCCCATGGGCGTTGTGAAGGTCGGAAACGGCTTTTATTTCCTATATATCGGCATCGCGGCGGTCTTACTGCTTCTGCTTGTCCTTCTCCTGCGGAAGAGAAGCCGTAAAACCGCGCGCGCCGTTTTCCTCGTTCTTCTGTTCGCAAACTTTGCCATGCACTTTCTCAAACAGACCTTTCCGCCGTACCGGGATGAGTTTCCGCTGTCGCTCCGCATGTCTGCCATGCAGAACCTCTGCGCGGTCTCTACGATCTTATTTCCGTTCATCTATCTTTTCAAAAAACAGAATATTTTGCTCGACTACGCCTATTTTATCGGCGTATCGGGCGGGTCAGCGGCGCTTTTTTATCCGACCGAGACGCTCGGCATGCCGCCCTTTGCCCCCGATACGGTCCGTTTCTTTTTCTGCCATACGACCCTTTTTGTTGTGCCGATGGCGGCCGCCGTCCTCGGCGTGTACCGTCCGCGGCTCAAAAGGTTTTGGGCGATCCCGCTCCTCTTTCTGGTGTGGCAGGCGATCATCTGCGCGAACGACTATTTCCTCGTCGCCGTAGGGCTTGTGAAAGGAGAGTTTTCCGATCTGTTAAACCCGGGCTTCCACAACAGCAGTTTTACGTTCGGCGTCCGTCCCGATTTTGCATGGGCCGCCAAAGTGCTCGATCCCCTCGTGCCGCGGTTTTTGAAGACCGACGTATTCGGCCTCAACGGCGGCGCTCCATTCTACTTCCCCGTGCTGTGGCTCACAGTACCGTCGTTTGTGTTTCTCATCCCGCTCTATCTTCTTCTCTCTTCGCCGTTTTGGATCGCAGAGGCGGTAAAACGCAGAGAGCGCAGGAGGCAAGCGCGGCGGGGGATCTCATGCGAAAGACAGGATCCATAAATATCGGTCCAAGCCCTAAGCCTAATCAGCCTAAGAGCCTTGGGGAAAGCGGAGACAAGGGTCTCCGTTTTTTATATATTTTTTCGGATGAAACTGATTTGATGTTTGAAAATGCCGCAAATGCGGTATAAATATAATGAACAAAGGAAGCGGCAGGAGTTGAGCCTCCCGAGCGAGAAAATCAGATAAGGAGATGATATTATGAAACGCGAATTGCAGACAAGAAACAATAACTACGACCTTTTTGACGTCTTTGACGACTTCTTCAAGCCCATGTTCTTTGAGGAGAGCAGGGAGCTCCGCACGGACATCAAGGAGACAGAACAAAACTACGAACTGGATCTGGAACTCCCCGGCTACGGGAAGGACGAGATCAAGGTGTCCCTCGAAAACGGCTACCTCACCGTGAGCGCGGAAAAGCACGCCAAGGAAGAGGAGGGCAAAAAGTACTTGCGCAGAGAGATCCGCGAGAGCACGTCGAGGAGCTATTACGTCGGGACGGACATCACGCGGGAACAGATCAAGGCGAAATACGACAACGGGATCCTGAGCCTTGTCGTCCCCAAGGAACCCCCCAAGAAGATCCCCGAAAGCAACTATATCGACATCGAATGAATTTGGCTTGCCGTCTGCGGCAGTCACCCAAAAGGGAGGCAGTTTGCCTCCCTTTTTTGCGCCCCAAGGCCTCCCTTTTTTTGGGGGGAGGCAACGACCTGCCTCCTTTCCAAGGGGGCGGGTGGCGCGCCGCCCTTGGCGCGTCAGGTGGGGGTTTCTTCCAAAATACGTCATGCTGCCCCGCGCGCACATTCTTTTTGTTGTCGAAGCGCGGCACGAGCGCCGCCCTTGGCGCGAAGTAGCCGCCGCTGACAAAAGCGGCGAGTCGAAGCATCACCTTATTTTATAATGCGGTGACCCTAACCGCGTCATCCTGAGACAGTGAGTTGTACGAAGTCCACGGGAGAATGTCCCGAAGGATCTCGCCGCTACAGCGAACTGTTTGCCCCCGCGAGATTCTTCGGAAATGGCATTTCGGACTGCGTATAACTTTTTCGGCTCAGAATGACGCGGGGGGACTGCGCGGGTACTTCCCCTACAAGGGGAAGCAAGGGGAATAAAAAAAGCCCCCTTCGGAAAGGGGGCTGAAAGCGGCGGGGAAGCCGCTTATTTGGTGAGGCTTTGCAGCACGAGGTCGGGCGCTTGCTCGTAGCGGGCGAATTCCTGCGAGAACCTGCCGCGTCCCTGCGTCATGGAGCGGAGGCTCGTCGCATAGGTGAGGAGTTCGCCTTCGGGCGCTTCGGCGGTGATGACTTGCAGGCCGTCCACCGTATCCATGCCGATGATGCGGCCGCGGCGTTTGTTGAGGTCGCCCATAATATCGCCGACGTACTGTTCGGGAACGATGATCTTCATCGAGCAGATGGGTTCGAGAATGATGGGCTTCGCGCGCGGGATGCCGTC
Source organism: uncultured Clostridia bacterium (assembly GCA_947630775.1). Taxonomy (GTDB): domain Bacteria; phylum Bacillota; class Clostridia; order Christensenellales; family Borkfalkiaceae; genus Gallimonas. Next base: position 13,217 of record CANRIY010000028.1, read on the forward strand.
CTCGTAGGCGAGCCTTGCCGCCGATACGAAGGCGATTTCCTTACTGTCGACAGGGTGGGATTTTCCGTCGAACAGCGTACATTTCAGGTTGACCATGGGATACCCTGCGAGCACGCCCTTCTGGATCGCTTCCCGAAGACCCTTTTCCACGGCGGGGATGAACTGCTTAGGGACGGAGCCGCCGACGGTCGCGTCGACGAATTCAAACACGCCGTCCTGCGCACCGGGTTCGAAGCGGATGTTGACTACGCCGAACTGCCCCGCGCCGCCCGACTGCTTCTTGTGCTTGCCCTCGGCCTCCGATTTGGAGAGGATGGACTCACGGTAGGCGACGGTCGGGGTCGAGAATTCCGCATCTGCGCCGAATTTGGACTTGAGTTTCCGTTTGATGATCTCGAGCTGGACTTCGCCCTGCCCGCAGGCAAGGGTCTCGCCCGTTTCGAGGTTCTTGCGGATCCTGAATCCCTTGTCTTCCTCGGCAAGGCGGTTGAGCCCGCCGAATACCTTATCCTCGGTGCCGCGCACCGCAACGGTGACAGCCATCGCAAGGGTGGGTTCGGGGAAGAGGATGGGGTCGAACTTCACGGGCGCGTTGGGATCGCAGAGGGTGTCGCCCGTGCCCGTATTGGTCAGTTTTGCGACGACGCCGATGTCCCCCGCGGAGAGCGAAGGAACGGGGTCGAGCTTCTTGCCGCGCGCGATGTAGAGCGAGTTGATGCGCTCCGTCGTGTCCGTATTGGGATTGTACGCGTCCACGCCCGTCTTCAAAACGCCGCGGTTGACGCGGATGTAGTTCATCTTGCCGACGAAGGGGTCGACCGCCGTCTTAAAGACCTGCGCGGCGAGGGGAGCATTTTCGGAGCATTCCACGAGGAGCTGTTCATTCGTCTTGAGGTCGGTTGCGGGAAGTCCAGCCCGTTCCGACGCCTCGGGTACGTAGTTTATAAGCTCGTTCATGAGATTGATGACGCCCTTGTTGAGGAGCGCACTGCCCGCGATGACGGGAACGACGCTGACCGTCTGCATGCCCTTTCGGAGGCCCGCCATGGTGTCTTCGGGCGAGAGGGCGCCTTCTTCGAAATATTTGTCGAGGAGCGCTTCGTCGTTTTCTGCGGCGGATTCCTGCAACACCGCCTGCATCTCTCCGAGCTCTGCAGTATATGCGGCGGGAACGGGGATCTCCGCCACGCCCTTGTCGGAAAATTTGTACGCAACGCCCGTAATGACGTTGATGTAGCCCGTCATCTTTTCCCCTTCCATGATGGGGATCTGGATGGGAGCGATCTTGCCCTTGTATCTCTCCTGAAGCGCCTGCACGGTGCCGTGATAGTTGGCATTTTCCTTGTCCATGCCGTTGATGAATACAAAGGAAGGCTTCTTATTCTTCAGGCAGTAGTCGAGCGCCTTCTCCGCACCGACCGTGACGGCTCCGTTTGCGCCCATCACGATGAGCGCCGCACCCGCGGCACGCATGGCGGAATTGAATTCGCTCTCGAAATCGTAGAAACCGGGCACGTCGAGCAGGTTGAACTTGACGTCCTTCCAGTTCAGATAGGCGCAGGCGAGGGAGACAGAGGAGTGGCGGGCGATCTCCTGTTCGTCGAAGTCGCACACGGTCGTCCCGTTGTCGACCTTGCCCATGCGCTCGATCGCGCCGGCGTTATAAAGCATTGCTTCGCAAAGCGTGGTCTTGCCTTCGCCGGAGTGTCCGACGACGGCGATGTTGCGGATGTTTTTGGCTTGGCTCATAGTTGTTCCCCTTGATCGAATTTTGCCCGCCCTTCGCGGGCACACGTTTCTTCCATTATAACGTATCCGAGAAAAAAATCAAGGGGGTTTGGAAAAAAAGTCTCAAAATTTGTCTCAATAGAACAGCAAAAGGCCTCACTCCAAAAAGGGGGGAGGCTCCGCAGCAGGCGGTGGTGGGGGGTGCGGCGTCATCCTGAGCCGCTCGTTGCTTCTAAATACGTCATGCTGCCCCGCGCGTGCCCCCTCCCG
>CANRIY010000029.1 GCA_947630775.1 uncultured Clostridia bacterium
GAGGCAGAAGGCATCCGACGAGCTTTGCGATGACGATCGTCGCGAACATCGCAAGCGAGACGACCGCGCTCAACTGCACCGTGTAGCTATCGAATCCGAAAAGGAGCCTGTCGATGAGCTGTAATTTGCAAAAACATGCGATGGAGAGGGTCGCGGCCAAAAGTATGGACGCCCGCATCTCCTTCCATAGGACCTTCCAGGTATCTTTGATCGTCAGCTCTCCGAGTGCGAGGGAGCGGATGACCGTGACGGAGACCTGCGAGCCCGAATTTCCGCCCGTATCCATGAGCATGGGCACACACGCGAAGAGCACGGGGCTGATCGCATTCAGCTTCCCCTCGAAGGTATTGATGATGAGCCCCGTGAATGTCGCGCTCACCATGAGAATCAACAGCCACGGGATGCGGTTTTTATAGATCGAAAAGACGCTCGTTTTGAGATACGGCTTCTGCGCGGGCAAAATTGCCGCCATCCTCTCGATATCCTCGGTATTTTCCTCTTCGATGACGTCCATTGCGTCGTCGACGGTGACGATCCCGACAAGCCGTCTCTCGTCGTCCACGACGGGGATCGCAAGGAAGCCGTAGTCGGAGATCTTGCGCGCAACGTCCTCTTTGTCATCCTTGGTATTGGCGTAGATGACGTTGTCCTCCATGATCTCGGCGATCCGCGCCTCTTTTGGGGCGAGCATGAGATCTTTCGCCGTGACGAGCCCGATGAGCTTGTTGGACGTATCCGTCACATAGCAGGTATAGATCGTCTCCTTGTCGATCGCCGTCTCGCGGATGCGGTCGAATGCCCGCTCCACCGTCATATCGGGAAGGAAGCGCACGAACTCGATCGTCATGATGCTTCCCGCGCTGTCTTTGGGATATTTCAGAATTTCATTGATATAGGCGCGGGTCTCGCTGTCGCTCTGTGCAAGGAGCCGCTTGACGACATTTGCGGGCATCTCCTCGATGAGGTCGACGGTATCGTCGAGGAAGAGCTCGTCCATGACCTCTTTGATTTCCCTGTCGTTGAGCTTTTTCAGGAGCTTTTCCTGCGTGTCGCTCTCGATCTCAACGAACATCTGCGCCGCAAGATCCTTGGGCAGGATCCGGAAGAGCACGGGAAGATCCTCTTCCTTGACGTTCTCGAAGATTTCCGCAAGGTCGATCTCGTTCATCGAGGACAGAATGGGCTTTAAGACGGAGAACTTTTTCTCCTCGAGAAGGGCGAGGATCTCCTCCTCTTCCGCGATCCTCCGCGCGGCGGTCTCGGGCATATCCTCGATAATATCGACGGTATCCTCGACGGAGACGTCCTCCATGACTTCTTGGAGTTCGTCGTCGTGCAGTCCCTCGACGATCTTCTCCTGCACGGAAGCATCGAGAAGGACGATGATCTCGGCGAGGGTATCGCTTTCGAGTGCGCGGGCAAGGGGGACGAGGTCCTCTCCCGCTTCGGATAAAATTTGCGCCGCCTCTTCGGGAGATACTTTCTCGAGAAGTTCGGCGGCGGATTCGTAATCTTTTGCAGCAAGAAGCTGCTTGATTTCATCAGACATGATCCACCTCCGCAGTTTTTTGAAAGAAGTTCAAACACGCAGACGCGGAAACAGCCCCGTACTATGCGGAACACGCCGCAAAATACGGAGATTCCCATGCGTCTACGCGGCTACTTCGTCCTTTCACGGCTTTTTCCTCCTTGTTTTATTTCTCTCGGCGCCCCCTTGAGGGGAAAATTTTGCATTCTGCCAAAGATTGATAATCTTTGGCGCAAAATTTTCTTGGCATTTGCCCATATGTTCGGGCAAATGCTGACCGAATGCGGGTCTCTACCCGCATGAGACGCTGTCACCGCAGGTGACTGAGGGGGTGTCGTCCCCAATCGCACGGCACCTCTTCATTATACGCACGCGGCGCAAAAAAGTCAATCGTTTTCAGTTTCTTCCAAAGGGACGAATCTGCCCTTTTCGCAGTCGTAGAGCCCCTTGTCCGTAAGTTTCAGCTTCGGAATGACGGGGAGCGCCAAAAAGGCGAGGGACATAAAGGGGCCGAAGCCCTCTTTTGCCCCCATTTCGCGGGCGTATCCTTCCATTTCCCCGACGCGGCAAACGACTTCCTCCGCGGGCGCCGAACTCATGAGCCCCGCAATATCGAGCGCAAACACTTCTTCCCTCTCACTGCTCACGAGCGCCATTCCGCCGCCCGCCTCTTTAAGAAGGGCAACAACGCGCGCCATCGCGCCGTCGTCGTCCCCGATGACGATGAGATTATGGCTGTCGTGCGCGACGGTGATGCCGATCGCGCCGCCCTTCAGGCCGAAGCCCTTGACGAGCCCGAGCCCGATGCGTCCCGTCGCGAAGTGCCGCTCCACGACGGCGAGTTTGAGAAGATCGCTCCCCTGCACGCAGAGCTCCCCTTCGGGCACGCCGCAGAGAATTTCGGACGTATAGAGCGAGTGCGGGGTCATTCCGATGGCGCGGACCGTGCCGCCCTTTGTCACGATCCTGAAGTCGGAAGGGCAGACATCCTTGACGTGGACGGTGTTTTGAACCACGGCGGGCAGGTAGCGGGAAGCGCTCTCAAAGAGCGGTTTCCCCCCTTCGGCGACCATCACGCCCCGCTTCCACACGGTATGAACGGTAAAATCAACGAGATCGTCCACGAGTACCATGTCCGCAAAGTACCCCGGAGCGATCGCGCCGAGATCTCGGACATGGTAGCAGGTTGCGGGGTTGATCGTCGCCATGGGTATCGCGTAGCGCGCGGGAAGTCCCGCCTTGACGAGACGGGCGAGCGCGCCGTTGATGTGCCCGCGGCTCAGATCCCCGGCATGCTTGTCGTCCGAGCAAAGCAGGAAGGAGCGGAAGTTATACCCGTCCACCGCGGCGACCCCTTCGGAAACACTTTCCGTCGAAGAGCCGACGCGGATCATCACATGCACGCCGCGCGCCGCCTTCTCACGGAACTCCACCGCGGTGAGACATTCGTGGTCGGTCTTGATCCCCGCGCAGAGGTAGGCGTCGAGGGCGGCTCCCGTGAGCGCAGGCGCATGCCCGTCCACAATTTTGCCCTTTTTTTCCGCCGCCTCTAACTTTCTCAAAACATCGTCATCACACCCGATGACGCCCGAAAAATTCATCATCTCGCCGAGGCCCGAAAAGAGATCCCGTCCGAGCTCTTCTTCCGTCTCCCTGCCATCGATGCGCGCGCCGCTCGTCTCGAACGGGGTCGCGGGAACGCAGGAGGGAAGCTGCATCAGCACATCGAGCACGGGCGCGCCGTCCTTTGTCACTCTTCCGAGCGCCTCTTTGATGTACTCCGCCCCGCCGATGCCGCAGACGTTGACGATCTCATGCGGGTCGGCGACGACCGTCCCCGTTCCGTGCGGCACGGCAAGCGCCGTGAACGCCTCGGGGGAGAGCATACTGCTCTCGACATGGATATGCGACTCGAAAAAGCTCGGCAGAAGGTATCTTCCCCCGCCGTCATAAGTTTCCTTTCCCTCGTAATCGCCGATCCCGACGATCTTCCCGTCCGCAACGCCGACGCAGCCCGTCTCGGTCTCCCCCGTAAAAACGTTGAATATTTTGACGTTTTTGACAACAAGATCGCATTTTTCCCGCCCCATGGCGCAATCGATGAGATGTTTCATGCCTTCATTGTACCATATATTTTAGGGGATTTCAAGCAAAAGGGACAGGAAAACCTGTCCCGTCATTTTATTTCTTTTTGAGTTCGATGTGCACTTCGTCGAGCTGTTTCTTTTCTACGGGGGAAGGCGCATTCATGAGAAGATCCCGCGCCTTGGCGTTCATGGGGAAGGGAATGACCTCGCGGATATTCGTCGTATCGGCGATGAGCATCACCATCCTGTCCACCCCGGGAGCCACGCCCGCGTGCGGGGGAGCGCCGTATTCGAACGCCTGATAGAGGGCGGGAAATTTCTTCACGACGTCCTCTTTCCCGAGCCCGACGAGCGAAAACGCCTTGAGCATGATCTCGGGGTCGTGGTTGCGCACCGCGCCCGAACTCAGTTCCACACCGTTGCAGACGATATCATACTGATATGCGAGGATCTTCAGGGGATCCTGTTCAAACGCCTGCATCCCGCCCTGCGGCATGGAGAAAGGATTGTGGCAGAATTCGAGCTGTCCGCTCTCCTCGCCGATCTCGTACATGGGGAAATCGACGATCCAGCAGAACCTGTACACGTTCTTTTCGAGAAGGTCGAGCCCGACCCCGAGCATCGTCCGCAGGATCCCCGCACGCTTTTGGACGGTCTGGAGCTTGTCCTCCGCGACGAGCGCGACAAACGCGTCCTTCTCGGCGCCGAGCGCCGTTTTCCACGCCTCGGCATGTTCGGCGACGAACTTCGCGATCCCGCCCGCGGGCGCGCCGTTCTCGTCGAGCTTGAACCAGTACATGGTACCGCCTTCCGTCTTGATCTTGAACTCTTCCGCCGTCTTATCGATCCACTTTCTGGGCACGTTCACGCCGCTGACGACGATCGCCTTGACGCGCCTCTCCCCCATGAGGGGTTCGAACCCGCAGCCTGCCGCAAGCTCGGTCACGTCCGTGATGAGGAGCGGGTTGCGAAGGTCGGGCTTGTCGGAGCCGTAGACGTCGAGCGCGGTGAGATAGGGAATGCGGCGGAAGGGCGGCTTGTCCGCTTCCCAGCCGCTGTATTTTGCGAACACGGGCGGAAGCACCTTTTCGAGCACGGCGAACACATCCTCCTGTTCCGCAAACGCCATTTCGATATCGAGCTGATAAAATTCGCCCGGGGAACGGTCTGCCCGTGCGTCCTCGTCGCGGAAGCAGGGCGCGATCTGGAAATATTTATCGAAGCCCGAACACATTAAAAGCTGTTTATACTGCTGGGGCGCCTGCGGGAGCGCGTAGAACTCTCCCGGATAGATGCGGCTGGGGACGATGTAATCCCGTGCGCCCTCGGGCGAGGAACTCGTGAGAATGGGCGTGGAGATCTCCATAAAGCCCTGCTCGGTCATGAGCCGCCTCAGATCCGCAACGATCTCCGAGCGCAGAACGATCTTGTCGCGCACGGCGGGATTGCGGAGGTCGAGGAAGCGGTAGCGAAGGCGGGCGTCTTCCCCCGCTTCGACGGAATGGGAGACTTCAAAGGGAAGCGCCTGCGTCATGCGTCTGCCGAGGACTTCCACCTTTTCGGGGATGATCTCGATGAGTCCCGTGGGGAGTTTTTCGTTGGGCGAAGAGCGGAGCGCCACGGTCCCCTCGACGGAGACGGTGGACTCGGTGGGAATGTCGCGGAGCTGCGAAATGCAGGGCTCGGCTTCCGCGACGACCTGCGTCGTGCCGTAAAAATCCCGCAGAACGGCGAAGAGAAGCCCGCCCTTGTCGCGCTTGCTGTCCAGCCAGCCCGCGATCTTTACTTTCTTGCCCACGTCCGACGCGCGCAGTTCGTTACAGTTGTGTGTTCTGAATGACATATTGCTACCTGTCTCAAAAAATTTTCCTTTATTGTATGCCATTACCGCGGAAAAGTCAAGTTTTTGACATATCTTTTTCGTCCTCTTGATCCTCTATGGCGATCTCGCGCACGTCCTTTCCGTGCTTTTTCGCATAGGTGACGGCATTATACGCCCCGCCGAACGGAAAGACAACGCCCGACAGGATGACGTCCGCCTTTTTGACGAGCAATTTGTTCGTCTCTACGATTGCATACTGCGGCGGCACATTCCGTTCTAAAAGATAGACGGAATCGTCAAAACAAGGCGGAAGCCAAAATTCTTCGTTCGGATGATAGGAGAGCGCCATTGTCAGCCTGATCTGCGGGAACTCCGCTTTGAGTTTTTTTACGATTTCACAGCATAGAGTGTCGAAATTGCCGCGGTAGCCGCTGTAAAAACAGCATACGCCGCTTTCGATCAGTTCCAAGATTGCGTTTTCGATCTTTTTCTCATTGCCCGAATAGATGTACTCCGAATGTCCGAAAAATGCGCAAGTGCCCATATCTTCACACCCCCGCATTAGTTTACTACAATCAACGCTTTTTGTAAAGCGTTGACAGCCGTCAACGTCGAATGAATTTTTTGGGAATATAATGAAAAAAATGTTCATGGAACGGAATCGGAGAACGGTATGACTTTGGCGGAAGCTGTAAGCAAGCGAATCACGGCTTTGCTTGCAGAAAAGAATTATACCCAATACCAACTGGAAAAGCGCGGAGGGATCTCACGTTCCACCGTCAGCCTTATCGTCGCCTGTAAGCATAAAACGGTTAATTTGGATACGATTTATCAAATTGCCGCAACGCTCGGCATATCATTACAGGAATTTTTCGACGATCCGATTTTTGATGAAGTCACAGATTAAAGCCCGTCTCCCCCGAGACGGGCTTTCCCTTATTTTTCGCACATGCCCCCTCCTTAGGAGGGGGGTAGGGGGGTGGGCAAGAGGCTGCCCCCTTTGAAGGGGTGGAGCTTGGGACATCCGCATCACCCTCACCGCAAAATCACCAAATTCTTTTTCGCACGTGTGAGACGCTGTCGCGCGCCCTTGCGTGACTGAGGGGGTGTCCCGCGCCTTCAAGCATATTGTCATTTCGAGCAAGGTGCCCGCGGCGAATAGCCGCGGGCGCCGCTGTCGAGAAATCTCCACCCTATTCTTTCCGAGATTTCTCCACTCCGCTTCGCTTCGGTCGAAATGACAGGGCAAACTCGCGCGAGCCCTTTCATGTCCCCTCCCACGGAGGGGGCATGTCCTCGCTTCCCTTTTTACCGCAAAATCGCCAAATTCTTTTTCGCACGTGTGAGACGCTGCCGCGCTACCGCGTTCAATAGTCTTTGAGGCCGACGAGGAAATCGAGCGAAACGGAGAAAAACTCCGCCAGTTTGCACAGTAGCGCCAGATCGGGCTCCACCTTCCCCGTCTCCAGATAGGAGATCCTTCTCTGCGACGCGCCGAGTGCATGCGCAAGCTCACTCTGGGTGAGTCCGCGTTCGATCCGAAGGTCATGCAACCGCTCCGCAAATAACAGCTTCATATGTAAATTTTAGACGAAAATCATCTAAATCACTTGACATAGACATTTTTTATCTATATAATGGAAACAAAATTGGGAGAAAAATTCCGCCCCTCCTTGGGAGGGGGCATGCCCGAAGGCACCCTCTGCATGGAGGGAGCAGGTATAGTACTCTAAGACTCTATCGTCTGAAATTTTTTACAAGGAGAAAACCCATGCACACTTGTCCCAAGTGCGGCGCGCAGTTTGAGGGGAAATTCTGTCCCGAATGCGGTGAGAGATATGTCGAGACGGCCACCTGCCCCAACTGCGGCGCCCCCGTCGTCCCCGACGCAAAATTCTGCCACGAATGCGGACACGCCTATTCCGCACCCGTTGAGCCTCCCGCACCGCAGGAAGAGCCCGCGCCCATCGAGCCTCCCGCACCGCAGGCAGCTCCTATCCCCTACGCGCCTCCCACGCCGCAGATGGCACCCATGTCCGCGATCCCCGCACAGCAAACGGCGCCCATGCCCTATGTGCAGCCAGCACAGCACATGGCGCCTGTCCTTGCATCCGTTCCCAAGATGAAGGGTATGAAGAAGCCATATTCGGAATTCACGGAGTCGGAGCGCGCCGTCTTTCTCAATTCCAAAGTCAAGAGGTGGCGTATCCATAAGACCATCTCGTTTTGGTCGCTGTGGTCGATCTTCCCCTACACCGGTTCCTTTCTCAATCCCCTCATCTATCTCTTTACCTCTTGGGGACGAAAGACGGTGGATTGGAACCCCGGCAACCTCGGCAAGGAACGCAAGCAGATGCTCGGCTATACGATCGCAAACGGCATATTGGCGCTCGCCGTGTTCATCACATTATGCGTCGTGTCGCCCATTCTGCTCGGGATCTCCGAGCTTCCCGATTTTGCCGCTCCGCTCATCATTTCGCTCATTGGTATGATCGCACTCATGCACATCATCGGCGCTGTGATAGGCGGGACCGCGCTACCTCTCGGGCAAGAGCTCACCATTTTATTCTACGGCAGACCCGACCCCATTTTTGAGGTCGATCCTCCCATCATCACCATGCCCGAGGTCAACAGGGCGATGGCCGTTGCCGTCCGTACGGGGGAAGGCGCTTCCGCCAAACCCGCCCCCGATTTCTATCATATCGGCGCGATCGGGCTTTCGATCCTCTATCTCATCATTGCGGCGATCATCGTGCTCACCATCGCCTTTGGGAACAAACTCACGCTCGAGAATGCACAGCGCATCCGGTTCGGGGAATCTTCCTATGAGCGTTGGGGGCATGAGAATGTCCGCGACCTGTTCGGAGACCCCTATGTGGAACCCGGCGAAACGCTGAACGATTACAGATGGGAGTATTTCGACGGATCGTACATCTCCCTCATGGACGACTATAAGGCCCTCGAGGAGAAGGCTGCGGAAGCGCTCATGAACGGGGATTTTGACAAGATCGAGAGTCTCGAAAAAGACGCGGAAAAAATCGAAGCGGAACTGAGCGAACTCGAATTTACATATCTTCTCGTTCAGTTTGAAGAAGATGAAACGTACGGCGACTTCTATGTTTCGAGCGTGCTCCTCGACACATCGCATCACGCGATGAATGTGAATGTCTCGGGAAAGAGCTATCTCGAAGCGAAATTCTCCAAGACAACGCTCTACCGTTTGTCCGATCTCGAAACCCTCGAACTCGAAGTCTCTTACAATGACGGCAGCTATTGGCATGTCTACGTCGGGGATCTCCTTCAATTCGGGGAAGAGGATGGGTCAGGGAGATACAGCGTCTCCGTCACCGATCCTTTCGGCGGGACGATCAAAACCACGATCACTCTGGCAGACGGATTTTCCTTTGATGAGAATTGATCCGAAAAGCTGACAAAAAGCCGTCCCTTGCGGGACGGCTTTTTCTTCTTGCCTTCCTCGGCCCTCCGCGTCACCCTTACCGCAAAATCACCAGATTCTTTTTTGCACGTGTGATGGCGGTGTACAGCCACTGCCTGCCGTCCGAGAAGAGGCGGCTCTCGTCGAGGACGACGACAAACCCGTATTCCGACCCCTGCGCCTTGTGGCAGGTGACGGCATAGGCGAATTCAAAACGGCAGACGGTGTCCTCCCGCTTCACGCGTGCCGCGCGGAGAGCGCCGAAATTGTCCTCATGCACGAGCCTTCCGTCCGCAAGCAGGCATGCCTTCGCGCCGTAGCCGTGAAAGTACCGTCCCGCCGTAAAAATTCCCGCGTCGAAAGGAAGATTCTTGACGGGCCTCGTCAGAAAATCGGCGCAAAAATCGAGCATGCCCAGCCCGTCCTCCCCCTCGCGGACGTCGTAACACTTGCCGATGATCCCGTTGACGAGGTGAAAGTTCCCCTCCTCGTCGAGAGGCTTCGACCAGTCGTTGAGGGTGCAGATGAGCTTTTCGCCGTCGATGGGAAGGAGCGACCCTTCCGCAATGCCGAGATGGGTGCGGATCTCCCTGTTGAGGCGGGCGCGGGCGCTGTTCGTGCCGACGATGACTTGGTCGCACTCCAAAAACAACTTCTTCCGCTGTTCGCGCGTAAGCGAATTTTTGGGGATCACGGCGGCGTTTTCGCCGTATCTCCCATACGGCAGAAACTCCCCTGCGCGCACCCGTTCCGCCATGCGGATGATGGGGTCGTCCCGCTCCTGACGGACGATTTGCTTCAGGGTGATCACGGGCATGGTCATGAGAGAATTGCTCCCGTTGACGGGCGGAAGCTGTGCGCTGTCCCCGCAGAAGAGGCACTTGATCCCGAACGATAAGAGGTCTTTCAGAAGCTCGTCCGAGACCATAGACGTCTCGTCCACGACGATGAGACGGATATCCTTGGGCAGGGACTCTTTCAGGACGAAGCGCAGAAAGCGTTCGGAAATGACTTCGCCGTTTTCGTCTACCTCGATGTCCTCTTCCCGCGTGTAGATGAGGCTGTGCACCGTGCTTGCGGGCGTCCCGCCGCGGATGAGCACGGAAGCCGCCTTGCCCGTGGGAGCGACAAAGACGGCGCTCTCCCCCGGGACAAGCCCCATTTTGCGTACGATATAGTCCACGAGAAAGGTCTTTCCCGTGCCCGCGTAGCCGCAGAGGACGAAGATCTGCGTATTCAGGTGGAAAAACCACTCCTCGATGAGTTCGGCGGCTTCGCTCTGGTCGTCCGTAAGGACAGGGATCGCCGCAAGTTCTTCTTTCATGCCCGTATTATAGCATATCCCGCGCAAGAATGCAAACATTCGTTCTGCGTTTTTGAAAAAATACGCCCCCTTGGCTCCCCCTTGAGGGGGAGCTGTCACCGCAGGTGACTGAGGGGGTGTCATTTTGATTACCATGGGGACATTCCTAATTACGGCGCCCCCGCCCCCGCGTCATTCTATTGCACTAAGCGCGGCACGAGCGGGCACCGCCCGCGAAGTAGCGTAGTCGAAGGGTCACCGCATTTATAATGTGGTGATGGTTCGACTGCGCTCACCATGACGTATTTTAGAACCATTGCCCACCCCCCTACCCCCCTCCTTGGGAGGGGGGCATAACTCCTTCCAAGGGGGAGCTGTCACCGCAGGTGACTGAGGGGGTGTCATTCTAAATTTCTTCTTCGACGATCTGTTCCAGAATTCCCGCGGCGCATGCGACGAGTTCGGCGCACGGCCTCTTTTTGTAATACCCTGCCGTGCGCGGCTCCGCCTGCGGCGAATGATCCGTGACGATCCCCGCGCCCGTCAAAAGCTGTCCGCACTGATAGCTGCCGTTTTGCTCCTTGAAGCGCATAGCGAGCTTCTGCACGAGGGCGTAGATCTCGCTCTTGCTCTTTTCGGGGAAGATCAGCCCTAAGGCGACCGCGCCGCCCGTGACTGCGCCGCAGGTCTCCCTGAGCCTCCCAAGCCCGCCGCCGAGCGCGACCGTCGCCCGTTTGATGCTCTCTTCGGGCAGACCGATCCTGTCCGCAAATGCAAGCGCGATGGCCTGTGCGCAGTTGCATCCTTCCGTAAAGTACTCTCTTGCCCGCTCCGATGCCGACATATCCGCCTCCTTTTCTTCAGTGTACCACGCCGCCGCCCTTCTGTCAAGGCATTCTGAAATCCGCATGCAACAGGGTGCCGAAAAGGTTATAATCCATGCGGATCGCGCCCTTTTCATAGGGGAAGGAGAAGGACGACGTCCTCAGTCCCTGCTTCCCCGTAAAGGTGATCCTGCCCTGTTCGGCATCCACGGAATAATTCCCCGTATAGCCCCCCTCATTGCCGTCTGCCATCCTGTACGAGAGCGCATAGCTCCCGTCTTGGCGGAGCTCCAAAGAGAGCTTTTCGAACTCATCCGTCATGTCCTTGCCACCCAGCGCGATCTTTTCGCATTCGTAAAAGCCCGCATACGGTCTTGTGAGGTCGCCGAGCGTCCCCATTTCTTCCGCGTCGCATGCGGTGAGAGAAAGCGCCGCCGCGATCAGCAAAAACGCCGCTAAAATTTTATGCTTCATACCCGAAATTATGGACGATTGCGCAAAAAAACATTCTGTCCGTATTTTTTTGAGCGCGGCATAAAAACAGCATGAAAATAGTTTGTAAAAAAATTTACAAAATGCTATAATGGGAAAGTTCAAACGGAGAAAATCATATGCGCATCAAGTGGTACGGCACGGCTTCCCTTCTTCTCGAAAGCGGGGAAGACAGGATCCTCATCGACCCGTACTTGAAAAACTTCAATCAGGACCTCTACCGCATTCCCATGGAGGAGGCGAAGTCCGTCCGCGCGATCCTCATTACTCACCCCCATCTCGACCATTTTTCGGATATCGGGGCTTTCACGGAGGATTCCGTGATCCCCGTGTTCGTCTCGCAGAACGGAATTGAGCATGCCGCACGGCTGGGGATCGATACGGACGGCATGATCGCCTATTCTGTCAACGAGGAGATCAGACTCGGCAATTTCACCATCCATACATACAGGAGCAGGCATTGCGTGTTCGACGCGGCGACCGTGCTCCGCGTGTTCTTTTCCCCGCGCACGTGGCTCCATGCGCCCGCCGCGGTCAAACTTTTGAAACAGGCAAGCAAGTATAAACTTCATGACGATATCTTTGCCCTGCACATTTCGGACGGGGAAAAATCGGTCGTAGTGCTCGGCTCCGCGGGCATGGACGAGGACACCGTCTATCCGCAGGGCGCGGACCTTCTCGTCTTCCCCCATCAGGGGCGGAGCCGCATGCATAAATATCTCGTGAAATTCTTGGAGGCGTTCCGTCCCAACGCCGTCATGGCGGACCATTTCGACGACGCCTTCCCCCCGCTCACCCATCGGGAAAACCTCAAACACTTTGTCCCGACCGTCAAAAAAATTCTCCCCGACGCCGCGGCGATCGTTCCGCAGGAGGGAGAATGGTACGACATCTAAATTTTGACGAGGGAGACTTCCTCTTCGCGCTCCGTGCACAGGCAGAGGACATGCTCACCCATCGTTATATGCTTTAAGAATACCTTTTGCGGCGCGCCCTCGGAAAAGAGGACGCCCTTTTCATATACGAGGGCGGGAAGAAGGCGGGCGAGCGTCCCGCCGAGATATTTGACGTATGCCTCTTTTACCGTCCAGAGTTCGAAGAAGTCCTCTTCCCGTTCGGCGGGCGTCAGACGGGAGAGGAGCGCATCCGTCTTGCGGGGTCTGCGCCGTTCGGCGTCCAGCCCCACCCTTTGCGTCCCGACCGCAACGGCGATGAGCCCGTCCGTGTGGGTGAGGCTGAACTCGCACCCGCCCTTTTCGAGATATGGCTTGCCGTGTTTGGTGAATAGGATCTTGGGCGCGACGCCCTGCCCGTTGAGGACGTGCCGCAAAAATTCCCCGCTCTCGGCCCTCTCCGCCGTGTAATAGATGACCATGGAATGATTATAGCACAGTTTGGCGGATTTGTAAATCCCCCCTCCCTCTATAGCGGCGAGATCCTTCGGGACATTCTTCCACGGACTTCGTACATATCACTGTCTCAGGATGACGCCGCCCCGCCCCCGCGTCATTCTGCCCCCCCCTTTGGTGCCCCTGTAGGGGGACCGAGGGGCCTCATTTCGAGCCCCGTAAGGGGCGAGCGAATCCCCTCTTAAGTACGGACGCCCGTGGGTCTATGAGATCCGCTCGGCTTCGCCTCGGGATGAGGGCCACTCCGTCCCGCGTCATCCTGCCCCGCGCACATTCCCAAAAACCGCTTTCAAAAAGAAAGCGGTTTTTTGCGTTATTCCGGGATGTCTTCAACGCGAATCCGAAATGTCTGCCCGTTTGAAAAAACAAGCACAAGCTCATTTTCCCCTCGCGTTGTTTCGGCGTCGAAAATGCCGTCCGTCATTGTCTCCAAATCATTCAAAAGCTCATCGACCGTCACAGTGTACTTCATTGGTTCCATTCCTTTTCTCCTTTCAAATTTATGTCCTGTTAGCTTTAGGATGCTTTGATTATAATCCAAACAGGACATAATTGCAATAGGAGAATCAAACGGAAAAATGGAACATATGTCGAATTTTGTCGAAAACCTCAAGGATCTGTTATTTGACAATCATCTCACCGTCCCCATGCTTGCGGAAAGGTTGGGCGTCAGCGAAGTCGCCGCGTATTCTTACCTGCGCGGACAGTTGCCCGACATCGCCGTGCTGATCAAAATGGCGGATCTTTTTCATTGTTCGCTGGATTTTCTCCTCGGCAGAACGCCCGAACTTCAGCAGATGAATTTTTCACCCATTCCGCCCTTCCCAAAGCAACTGGCCTTTCTTCTGGAATACTATCACGTCAAGAAGTATCGGCTCTGCAAGGAAGTCCCGATCACACACTCCGTCTTTTTCAACTGGCAAAAAGGAGTCTATGCGCCGAGCCTTGATTCCATTGTGAAACTTGCCGATTACTTTGACTGTTCCGTCGATTTCGTCCTCGGCAGAGAAAGATAAACGCGCGACGTTAAGGCGCCAAATGATAAGGCCTCCCCCTTCGGGGGGGGAGGCTCTGCCGCAGGCGGTGGTGGGGGGGATGATGCTTCCCCTTTACTTTCCCTTCACTCTTGCAATATCGACATTATCCTTTTTCCGATCCGAAAGCGCCTTGATGGGGTGCTCTTTATTTTGGATGCGGTAGTCGTACTTGAACGCCGAGATCGCCTTGTCGATGACGATATGGGTGCCCACCGTCTTGGGATCCCCGTTGATTTTGGCGTTGTAGCCGAAATAGCGGAACTTGTCGGGCACCTTTTCGAGCTCTTCCCAGCCCTCTTCGACGGCGGTAAGCCGCACGCTCTTCAAAATTTCCCTCACATACTCCTTCTGCGAGCGGAATTTCAAAAGTTCGGGGAACTCTCCGCCCTCGGGCAGGACTTGCTGCCAGACCTTCCCCTCGTACGTCCTCAAAAGATCCGCCGCCTCATGAAGGTGTGCGACTTCTTCCTCGAAGTGCATCTCCCAGATCTTCTTGATCCGCTCGTCCTTTTCGTCCTCATAACAGGAATAGTAGAGGTACGCCTCGGTGTACTCGTTCATGAGAAGGCACTCGAAGGGGGTCGCCGTGGGATCCTTGAGGCAGCCGTAGCCCGTGACGTGCTGTTCCTCGATCATGGCGATCTCGTTATAGAGCTTTCTCCCCAAGGGGGAAGCATAGAGGTTGGCGACGTTCATATAGAAATTCATCGTCTGCTGTTCGGCGGCGGTGATGATGTTGACGTTGAGCTTGGTCTTGACGTCGTTCAGATAATTGTTGAGATAGAAATTGACGTCGTCGTAGGGATGGCGGTACTCGGCAACGGTGGGACGGCTGGGCATGATCTCGGTATAATCCCCGACGAGCGTCTTGGGATCCCCCGCCTTTTCGAGCTCCATGAGGTCGGAATAGCGGTATAAGTGGTCGAAATCTTCGAGGAGCGCGAAGTCGAGCTGTTTCTTCACATAGCTGTTCTTTTCGGTGACGGCAAGATTGGCGGTGAGGTCGACGGCGAGCTGTTCATAGCCGATCGTGTGTTCGATGATGCTCTCGTTTGCGGGTTTGA
>CANRIY010000030.1 GCA_947630775.1 uncultured Clostridia bacterium
GGAAAATCAAAGACACGGTGAAGGGCGACGGTGAGTTCCGCCGCACCGAGATTTGAGGAAAGATGCCCGCCGCAGACGGACACCGTGCGGAAGATCTCTTCCCGCAGCTCCTCGCAAAGTGCCTTTAATTGGGGAAGGGAAGCGCTTTTCAGCTCCCCGCTTGTAATATTTTTCATAATTTTCAGTGATCCCGTCCGCGGACGAGGTCGATGAGACTCTCGAAAAAGGAAGCATTTCGGGGGAAACAGGAAAGGGACTGCCTGCAACGGCCGACATACTCGTCGGCGAGCGCTTCGGATGCCTTGAGCCCGATGAGACGCACGCAGGTGAGTTTCTCTTCCGTCTTATCCTTCCCAAGGGTTTTGCCCATTTTGGCACTCTCCCCTTTTTCATCCAAAATATCGTCGGTGAGCTGGAACAGGATCCCGAGATCCCTTCCGAATGCCCCTGCCGCCGCAGGGTCGCCGCCCGCAAGGATCGCCGCCATTTCCAAAGGAGCGGACAGGAGCCGCCCCGTCTTGTTTTCATAGATAAAAAGGAGTTCGTCCCTTCCGCCCGTTTTGCCCGAATAGAGCAGATCGGCGGATTGCCCCGCGATCATCCCTTCCGCACCCGCGGCACGGGAAAGGCATTGCGCCGCCCTGATGCGCCGCTCACCCTTCATACAGGCTTTGAGAAGCAGGTCGAAGGCGTAACTGAGCAGGGCGTCACCCGCCAGTATCGCGTTTGCCTCCCCGAACATTTTGTGGTTGGAAGGCTTTCCGCGGCGAAAATCGTCGTTATCCATTGCGGGAAGGTCGTCATGGATGAGAGAATAGGTATGAATGCACTCCAGCGCCACCGCCAAATCGGTTTCCTGCCTATAATCCGCGCCGAACGCCTCGAGCGCGGCAAAAAAAAGAACGGGACGGATCCGCTTTCCGCCTGCGAGCAGGGAATACCGCATGCTTTCCGTAAGCACGGAGGGCGAAAAGTGCATTTCGCCGCAACGGGAGAGGATCGCCTCTTCCGCTGCCGTTTGATATTCTTTGTATTTCTCCGAAAAATTCATCTGAGTGTACGCTCCGCGGCCGCGACCGTATTCGAAAGAAGCATGGCGATCGTCATCGGACCGACGCCGCCCGGCACGGGGGTAATCATGGAAACCTTATCTTTGACATGTTCGAAGTCGACGTCGCCGCACAGTTTCCCGTTTTCATCGCGGTTGGTGCCGACGTCAATGACGACCGCCCCCTCCTTCACCATATCCGCCGTGATAAATTTCGCCTTCCCGATCGCCGCGACCAAAATATCTGCCTTCAGACATTCTTCTTTGAGGTTTTGCGTTTTGGAATGGCAGACAGTGACGGTTGCGTCGGCGTTCAGGAGCAAGAGCGCCATCGGTCGACCGACAATATTACTCCTTCCCACAACGACGGCGCGTTTGCCGCAAGTTTGGACGTGATACCGCCTCAAAAGCTCCATGACGCCGAGAGGCGTACACGCGATGGTCCCTTCTTCCTTCATGGCGAGCTTCCCGAGATTGGTTGCCGAAAAGCCGTCCACATCCTTCTCGACGGGGATCTTCCCGAGGATCTTCTGTGCGTCGAGATGGGCGGGAAGCGGAAGCTGGACAAGAATGCCGTGCACACAGTCATCCTTTGCAAGCGCCTCAACGGCGGCCTCCGCCTCTTCCTGCGTCGTCTCCGCGGGAAGAAAGCGCGCAAACGAGGCAATGCCCGCCTCTTCGCATCCCTTGATCTTGTTGCGGACGTAGATCGCCGAAGCGGGGTCGCTGCCGATCATCACGACCGCAAGTCCGACTTTTTTCCCTGTTTTTTGTTCAAATGCGGCCGTCCTCGCCTTGAGTTCAGAGCGGATCGATGCCGCCGTTCCCTTTCCGTCAATGAGTATCATTCGTTGATCACGCTCCCGAGAACGCCGTTCACAAAATCGGGTGAACGCTCCGTGGAATATTTTCGCGCAAGATCCGCCGCTTCGCTCACCGAAACAACGGGCGGAACATCGTCGAAATATTTGATCTCGGCGAGCGCAACGAGGAGGATTGCGCGGTCCGCCGCATAGATACGGTTTTCGGCGAAACGGACGACCCGATCGGAAATCAGAGCCGAAAGCTCCTCCCTGTGTTCTTTCACGCAAAGGACAAGCGCCTCGGCAAAAGCGCTCTCCTCGTCCTTTAATTTTGCCTGTTTATAGAGCGATTTGCGGAATTTTTCGTCATTTTCGCAAAAAAGATCCGCAAACACAGCTTTGAATGCCGCTTCCCTTGCGTCGCTTCTCATAGTATCTCCCAATGTAAGATTTCCCCCTTCTCAAAGGGGGAAACCGTCAATTATTTTTCTTTTCGGCGTCCTCGGAGGGCGTTTCGTTCGCCTCGGGAAATATCACGCTCTGCACATGCACATCCACCTTTGCGATCCTGTATTTCGTCATGGATTCGACCATCTGTTTGATGTTTTGCTGGATGCGGTATGCGAGCTCGGGCACCTTATAACCGTAGTGCGCGATGACCGAGATATCCACAAAGATGCCTTCCTTCTCGAAGCAGAGTTTGATCCCCTTGCTCTTCGACGGAACGAGTTCGATGCCCTCTGTCTCCTGGAGACTCAAAACCACGATCCCGCTCACGATATCGGCGTTGTACGTGATCCTGCCCTTTTGACCGTTCGGATTATACTTGATACTTGCCATAATGACTCCTTACCGTTTCATTATAGCACATCTTTTCCGATTTTACTACTGTTTTTTGTCAACTTTCCGCGTAAACGGGCATAATTATCACATTTCCGTTGCGTACATTGTACTCTATTTCGAGCGCATAGAAGATTTTTGTGATCGCATCCTCGGTAAGTTCGCTCGAATTGACGAAAACGTTGATATTGTTTGCGTCCGTGATCGTGACGGCGGCGTCCGAAAACCCGATCGCCTTGATCATGGATTCCATGACGAGTTCGTCTTCCATGAGTTTGACGAGTTCCTCTTTGCGCTGAACGGCGCTCGTGTACTCTTCGCTGTCGGCGGCGTACGTCGCAATGATGCTGTCAAGCTGGACGAATTCTTCGCTGCGGGTACTGTTCCGCGTATCGCGATAGGTCGTGAAATAGGTCGCTTGTACGCTTGCACTGCCGTCAACAACGGTGTCTCTCGTGCCGGCAAGGACGAAATTGAACACGGCGACGACGGCGAGCAGAACGACGAGGGTGGACATGATTGCAATCTTCTTGGTGTTTGACATGGTTTTTTATCTCCTTTCCTACAAAATACTTAATGATTGGCGGGATAGACGAGAATATCCCGTGCATTGAGCGACAGCGCTTTTGCGGACGCCTCGATGAGTCTCGAACGGATCAGGATCCCGTCCTCGCCCTCAAAGACGACGACCGCGCTGACGGGTACCCCGTCCCGCTCGGTGATCATGACCGTCGTCTTTTCGACGCCGTCGATCTCATTGAGCAAAATGCTCAGGCGCGCTTCCGCCTCCGTGGGCGCATAGTCGCTGCTCCCCTTTTTGAAGAATACCGCCCATACGACAAGGAGCAGAAGCAGTGCCGCGGCAAGGATGGCGACGATCCGGAATGTCTTGTTCTTTTTCAGTTCTTTTAGCGTCATGTGACCTCCACGGGACAGCCGAACAGACGAGCGAGCCGCGTTTTCACGTTGGACAATATATCTATATGTGTTTCGTCCCCGTTTATGCCGAAATCGGATACGACGACTTTTATTTTTTCATAGGAGAAATCGTCGAAGGAGCGGAAGACTTCAACATCCGTTCCGATGCCGTATTCCACTTTCAGATCGGCTTCGATCGCAACTTCATCTTCGTCGGTGAGCATCGCGACGTAGTTTTTCAAATACTTTTCGTCGCTCCCCACATCCTTCGATGAAAACAGGAAATCTCCCCCTCTCAGCCATGAAACCAAGGGTGAGATCAAGACGGCAAGGATAAAAAGTTTGGTCATCCCCTTGATAAATTTGCCCATTTTTCCCGACGGGACGAGAATGGAGACGATTGCAGAGATCAGAATGACGCCCGCGACGCTCAGAATGTACGCCTTCATGCGAAGATCACCCCCGTTGAACAGACGAGAAGCAGGACGGTGAGAAAGTATAAAAAGGCAATGCAGAGGATCCCCGCGAGAAAATATCCGCTGTCCGATGCGAGACGGGACAGAAAAGCCGAGATCTTGCCGCCCGCGGGTTCCGTCGCCGCCGCGGAGACCCGCAAAAAAAGCTGAAACGCCGCAAAGAGGAGCACGGGGCGCAGCACGACGGCAAACAGCATAAATACGGTGAAGGAGCCGAGCGCATTCTTAATGAGCGCGCTCCCCGCGACGACGAGTTCCACACCGCCCGACAAAAAGCCCCCAACAATGGGCACCGAACCCGAAACGACATATTTCACCGCACGGAGAGAGAGCCCGTCATACTGCGCTCCCGCGATCCCCTGCACCGTCAGAAGAACGGAGAATAACCCGAGCGTCAGACCGATCAGCCACTTGTTGATACTCTTGAAAAATCCGCCGAGGCGCTCCGTGCGGACGTCTTCCGAAAGGTTGCCGACAAACGCCAAGATGATAACAACGACGGAAGTCGGAAGCACGACAGAGGTGAAAAGTTCGCAGATGGCACTGCTGAAAAGGGCGACGGCGGGCCTGTATATGCCTGCGGATACCGTTCCCCCGCTCGCCGCCATCAGGGTCAAAAGAAGCGGATAGACGATCTCCATCTGTCGTTGCATGGACGAGAGTGCGGAAAAACCGACGTCAAGGACGCTCACAAGACAGGCAAGTACGGACGCGCCGACGGAAATATACCCGAAAAAGTGGATTATGTCTGACATAGTACTGTTCATAAACCCACTTTTCGCAGAGTTGAGGATCCCGCAGAGAAGTGCGACCGCCACGATGACGACAAAGGCAGGAAGCATCACCTTCCCCTCTTCCCATACAAGCGAAAGGACGGTTTGCGCCAGCGAGGAATAATCGAGGGAATAATCCCCCGTGATGATCCCCAAAAGTTTTTCCTTGACGGTAACGCCCTTGAATGCGGAGAGCGTCGAAAGATACTCCTGAAGTTCCTTCGTGTCGAGGGAATCCAAGAGCTCTTCGATGTTTTTTTGCAGTTCTTCGTGCGCCGCGGCCTCTTCGGACGTATCCTGTGCCGCCGCGCGGATCCCGTCTCCGATCAGGGACAGGAGAAGGATCCCGAGGAGAATGAGCAGGACGACTGCCCATGTTCTTCTCCTCCGCCTGTAACGCACCGTCATGAGATATACCCCAAAAGCTGTTTGATAAGTTGCAGAACGCTCTCGAGAATCGGGATCGCGAGGACGAGGATCACGATCTTTCCGCAGAAAATGAGCTTGTCCGCGACCGAATTTTGCCCAAAATCATTCAGGATCCCCGCGCTGAATTCCACAAGATAGCCGATCCCCACCATTTTCAGTAGGATCTTGACGAGCGCGGAATCGATCCCCGTCTCCGAGGCGATCTCGCCGAAGATCGACATGCTTCCGCGGAACGCTTCAAAGACGAAGAGCAGGAGAATGATACTCCCCGCGATCGTTACGGCAAAGGCGAGCTCGGGCTTTGTGCCTTTCAAAATGAGCGCGGCGACTGCCGTTACGAATGCGATCCCGACAAGTTGAAAGATCGCCATGTCAGTAAACCCCGAAAATATTCCGTATCGTGTCGAAAAGATCCCCGATCATGGTCACGGCGATCGTGAGCGCGATGACAAGCCCCACGATCGAGACCACCGTAGAGATGTCGTCCCGATCCGCTTTTTTCAATAATTGGCAGACGATCGTGATCACGATCCCGATCGCCGCAAGTTTGAAGATGATAGAAATATCCATTATACGATCAGAATGACGAATGCGAGCCCCGCAAGCAGCCCCAGTTTGAGGTAGAGCTCGCTCCGTTCTTTTTCCGCCTTCGCGGCGGCTTCCTTTTTTTCCGTAAGAGGCTTGCTCTTTGCGCCGAAATACCCCTTTTGGGAGAAAGAATCGCCGACCCCAAGCATGTTGAGGTATTCCTCAAACTCCTTTTTCTCCTCATCGGAGAGGTAGGACGGAAACTCGGTGCGTTTTCCCTTCTTGGCATGTTCGCGCAGAAATCGGGAAAAGTCTCCCCCCTCTTTTTCCGTTTGAAGAAGCTGGGAAAGTGGCCGCCGCGCATAGGAAAGTTCGTTGAGGTATCTTTCGTGGAAAGCGCACATCTCGGCATAAAACTTCTTTCTCGCGCGGTATTTTCCCGCGGAAAGATACCCGAGAAAGGTGCAGAAGGCGATGATGAGAACGCAGATGAGAAGTTTAAGCCACATGCTCGCCCACCTCGTTCAGGACGCTTCCGATCTGCCCGAGCCCGTCAAGAAGCACATAGCGGGAAAAGAGCTTTTGCGGGACGTCCTCATACCGCTTCAGGTGCGCCGAAGCGAATACCATAACCCCGCCCTCGATCGCCCTTTTTACCGCAAGATAGTCTTGGGGAAGAAGCTCGTCCGTCACGATGATATCGGGCCGCATGGCGCGGATGCCGCTCGTAAACGCCGTCAGCTTGTCCGCAAAACGCATGACATCGGAAGTTCCCCCGAGCTCTCCCGCCGAAAGTTCCCCGCGCTCGTCGCAGACAAGGATATTTTTCCCCGTACGGGCGGATACGAGGCGGCATAGGTCTCTCAGAAGGGTCGTTTTCCCCTCTCCCGGGGGCGCCATAATGAGGAGAGAACAGGGTGAGGGCGAAAAGCATGCCCTGTAGATTTCCTCCGCACACCCCGCAACTGCATGCGGAATACGGATACAGAGAGATGTGACGTTCGTTACGGAAAGCACGTTCGTCCCCTCGTAGACGTAAGAACCCGCGATGCCGATCCTCTCGCCCTCTGCGCCCGTCACAAAGCCTTGGCGGAGCTGGTTTTCCACCGAATAGACCGAAAAATTGCTCGCTGCAAAGAGCGTTTCGCCGATTTCCGCCACGGTCGGGCGGAGGGCGTCCTTTTCCGCCGTAACGCCGTACGCTCCGAGATAGCGGAACTGCCCTCCTAAATTCACAAGAAGGGGCTTGTCTGCCCTCATGCGGAGCTCGTAGAGGAAATTCGCATTGATATATTGAAGCGCCTCTCTGATACGCGGCGGAAGAAAATCCAACATCCCTATATGATATGTGGACAAGTTTCGTAATATGAAAAAAGGACTCCCGCAGGAGTCCCCTTTCGCTTTCCTTTTATTCGATCACAAATACATTCAGGCTGTTTTTCTTGAGGGTCGCAGTAAGCGTGTTCCCGTGGAGCATCACGTCGCTTTCGACGGGTTCGATATTGTGCTTTTTGCCCGCCTTGACGTTGATCTCGTTGATTACGGTGACGTCCTCGTCCCAGAGCGTCGTGACGTGCGCCTTGGTCTTTCCCTCAAACCCTTTGAGCTCGGCGACCATCTCTTCGTCGCGGTCGGACACATTGACGACTTTCAGATAAATCTTCCCGTCCTCGCCGACGGAAGTCGTCTGGAACACGCGTTCGTTGACCTTCCAGATGTGTTTGAAGAGCACTTCGTGCCACGCCTCATCCTTATAGATGTACGCCGTAAAGGTCTTTTTTGTATAGACGAGCTTTAAGATGTTCCCCTCGGGAGAATAGCCGAGGAATTTATCCTTGCCCATCATCTCGCAAACGGTACGCATGAAGTCCACTCTCTTGTCGAACGAAACGTCGTACCCCTTGTGATTCTTCCCGTACTGGCAGCAGATCGAGAATCCCGCGCTGTCCATCGTCCCGATATCCCTCACGTCCGCAACGCCGACGCCGCCGATAAAGCTCTGCTCGCCCGAAAGACGGCGGAAAGAGATCTCCACTTCACAGTCCGAGAAGGACTTTTCGTCATAATAGAACCCGTTGAACGCTTCGCTCTCTTCGATGATGAGCTCCCCGTTCTCGATATGCCCGCCGCAGCAATTCGGGTAAACTTTCCAACCGCCGAGACCGTCTTTGAAGTCGTGCTCGTAGACGATTTTGCCGCTCTTGATGTCACGCACGAGCACTTTCGAGACGGCGCTCGCGGTGCGATGCCCGCCGATGAGGAGCCCTCCCGCGTTGTCGTCATTGACCTCGGAGACATCCGTAAGCGTGTATTTGCCCGTATTGGAGGCAAACATCTGCTGGACGTAGTAGTTGGGCGTCAGCATGACGTCGCGCGCGTTGAACCAGATCATGTTGGGCGTCCAGCGGTAATGATAGGTGGAAGCGAAGAGCGGGGCATAGCAGGTCATCTTTACGACGTCCGAATTGCGTTCGCAACCCGTGAGAAAGGCCGCTTCCGAAAGCGCGGCTTTCAAATTGTTGTCCCCGTTGAGCCGTCCCCTGCCGTCCGACATCGTGTGCATGGCATATTCGCCCATGAATACCTTTGCGCCGCTTCTGTCGTAGCAGTCGTACCGCTTGGTATTGTCGACGCCCGCGCTCGTCACGATCGTGATGTCGAAGAGCTTCAAAAGATCGGTGAGTCTGCCCTTATACATATACTGGCGGACACCGAGAAGGCAGGATGCGAAATTATCGAAGTATTCGTAGCCCCAGTTTTCGTTGCCGATCCCGATGTACTTCAATTCAAAGGGTGCGGGATGCCCCATATCCGAGCGGACTTTCGCCCAGTAAGACTCGTTTTTGTCCGAAGAGGCGATATCCCCCTTTGCAAAATAGATGAGATCGGCGACGTTGTCGATGACTTCGCTCTGGAACTCCTTGGTCCCGGGAACGATGCGCTGGTACCCCGTCTTGCGCTGTTCGCCCATACGGATCTGGCAGAGCACGCCGCAGTGAAGGACGGGGAGCGGCGTCATGTGGAGATCTTCGCACAGCGCGAAATACTCATAAAAACCGATGCCGTAAGACTGCATATAGCGCCAGACGTTGGGGATCTGGCGGCGCTGTTCCAACGGGCCGACCGTGTTGCGCCATTTGTATTGGTAATCAAAGGCGACATCCCCCTCGACGACGCACCCGCCGGGGAACCTCAAAAAGGACGGATGGCAGTTTTTCATCGCCTCGACGATGCGGGGGGACAATTTCCCGTTCCTGTATTTATTCGGATCTCCCCAAACGGTTGCGGGAAGAAGAGAAACATAGTCGATCCCGAGTTTGCCGTTACCTTCGAGCGTAATGCAGAGCCGCCCCATCGTATCCTTTTCTGCTTTGACGGAGCAGGCGACTTTGATCCAGTCACCGTCCGTCCCCGCGGGGATCTTGATCTCTCCGACGCTTGTATGTCTGCCGTGCGCCCCACGGAGAAAGACTTTTGCAACGCCCTTGAACCCGAGGCGTTTGATCCACATCGAAAAATGGTAAGTCTCCCCGTTCACGACGGGCATGCCGTAGATATCGTACCCGCCGTTTGTGTAAAACCCGGGGTTTTCGAGATGATAGATCCCGCCGATGTCGAGAAGAAGATAGGAGGGATTATTTTCGTTCATGCCCCCCTTCTTTACGATCTTTCTGGGACCTGCGCCGTAAATATCCCAATAAAATCCCTTATTGGAACGTGCTTCCACGTGGCTTTCGCAGTTGTAGTCGTCATAGGTAAAATATTCGTATTCAAACGAGTTATTGATGACCATCTCCGCATTCAGACCCCCGTCTGCCGCTTGGTTGATGTCTTCGAAAAAGAGGCCGTAGAGATGTTTTGAAATGTCAACGCCTCTCTTGCTTGCGTCCAGCGTATAACGCACCATAGATTGCTCCTTGCGGGCTTTTTTCATAAGAAAACCCGCCCTGAAAATTTCTATCCGTATTATAACAGAGAAACAATGAAACGTCAACATTTTCGTGAAATGTTTTATATTTATGTAAATAAAACATTTTCACGGGGAGGAATGATAAAACTTGACAAAACCGATGATACTCTCTGCTCCCCTTTCGGAGAGCTGAAACACGCTCGTAGGCGCAATACTCTCTGCTCCCCTTTCGGAGAGCTGTCACCGCAGGTGACTGAGGGGTTCTCCGCACAAAAAAAGAACGGATTCTCCCGTTCTCTTTCGTCATCAACCTTGGCGGGTCAGCGCGACGATCTGCTTCACCGCAGCATTCACGTCGTTTCCGACGTTGATCTCGACGTCGCAGACTTCGCTGTTCCGATACTCGAAATCAAGCGACATAATGCGCCGCACCTTGTCTTCAAGGTCAATATCCCGCATGATGATGCTCTTGATGGCGTCCCCGCGTTCCCTTCTCGTAAAGACAAGCATCGCCTTTTGACGGTACAGATTTTTCAGGGTGATCGCCCCGCAGATGTCGATCGGGATGACGGCGACGGCGCCGCGGTCGACAATGGGATCGATATCCTCGCGGGAAGTCCCGAAGTGATAGCCGCTGTAGACCGTCGTTTCGATGTAATGCCCCGCCTTCATCTCTTTGATGAACTGGTTTTCCGAAATAAAGCGGTAGGAATCCGCCCCTTCTGTCTTGCGGCGGGGACGGGTCGTCGAAGTGAGCGGCTTTTCAAAGCCACTCAGCTGTGTGAGCCCGTTCGCGATCTCCGTCTTGGAGGAGCCCGAGGGGCCCACAAGGCATAAAACGCCGCCGTTTTCGAGCTTGGGGAAGTTTTCGGCGAAGGAATTTCTCACCATCTCGCAAAAATGCAGGAAATCGTCGTAACTGTTGACGGAGAGAAGCCCCGAGAGCCCCGTATTCCACGGTTTGCGGAAGAGAACGGGATAGGCAGCGCGGGAGCTTGAAATGTTGTGTGCCCCGTCGTCGAGCATGATATCGAGCGAGATCAACTCCTTCCGCGTCCCCATGATGATATTTTGGGGGGGAATTTCGGGGAAATCCTTGACGAGCCGTTCCGCCCTTGCGCTCATAACGGGCGCGGGAACGGCGGTGATAAAGAACACATCGGCAATTTCGGAGAGCTTTTTCACAAATTTCTGCGCGCCCTCGCTGATCGGCTGCGTTCTGACAAATTCGGGATCCGAATAGAGCGCAACGCGCTCGTCGCCGTGCCGTTCGGCGCCGCCCCAGCT
Source organism: uncultured Clostridia bacterium (assembly GCA_947630775.1). Taxonomy (GTDB): domain Bacteria; phylum Bacillota; class Clostridia; order Christensenellales; family Borkfalkiaceae; genus Gallimonas. Next base: position 11,013 of record CANRIY010000030.1, read on the forward strand.
CTTGATTTCTTCGATCCTGAGCGGCTCCTCGTCCGGGTGGCGGCTGTTGATGATGGAAACGGCATAGGAATTGCATTCGTAGATCGTATCGTCAACGTCGAGACCGACGCGGATCCTGTATTTTCTCATAATTCACCTCGCTTTTTATTATACCGAAACGTTCATCTTTTGTCAAGTCTTGACAAAACTATATATTTATGATATAATATATAACTCAGCGGAAAATCTATCATAGGGAGTATACCGAATGTTCAAACAGGCACTGAAATTGATCAAGAAGTACGACAGAATCATCATCCACCGCCATGCGCATCCCGACGGCGACGCGATGGGCAGCCAGATCGGGCTTGCCGCCCTTCTCAAAGACAATTTTCCTTCGAAGGAGATCTACATGGTCGGAGATATTGCGACCCGCCTTCCCTTCATCGACATCCAAATGGACGAGATCCCCGATGAAGCCTACCCCGGCGCGCTTGCGATCATCCTCGATTGCGGCTCTTCCCGCCTGATCTGCGACGAAAGATACAAGATGGCCGAAAAGACGCTCCGCTTCGATCATCATATCTATTGTGAAAAGATCGCGGATCTCGACGTTGTTGACAGCACCTACGAGAGCGCGTGCGGCTTAGTTGCCATGTTTGCGAAGGAATGCAAGCTCAAACTTTCTGTAACTTCCGCCACATATCTGTATATGGGCATGGTGACGGACAGCGGCAGGTTCGTATTCGATTCGACGACGGCGCGCACCTTCGAACTGGCGGCGTTTTTGCTTTCCCAGCCGATCGACCTCACGACGCTCTACTATAATCTATTTTCCAAGGATTTTTCGGAGATCATCCGCGACGCCGACAACATGCATAAGATCCAATTTACGCAAAACAACGTCGCATACATCTACACTTCCCGCGAGGATCTTCCCGAAAACAGCGACGCCGCACCCGTGGTGTCGTCGGGGCTTGTCGGGCTCATGCGGGATATCAAGGGCGTATTTATCTGGGTGAATTTTACCGAGTCGGAGGACGGCATTCATGTGGAGCTCCGCTCCAACCGCTATAATATCAACCCGATCGCCGTGAAATACGGCGGCGGCGGGCATAAAAAGGCAAGCGGGTGTACTGTCCCCGATAAAGAGACGGCGATGCGCCTTTTGGACGATCTGAATACTTTGGCGGGAGAGCCTGTATGAACGAAGAGATCAAGAAACAAATTTTAGAGAAGATCGAAAGCTACCAAACGATCGTCGTCTCCCGTCATATCCGTCCCGACGGCGACGCGGTCGGTTCGACGAAGGGATTTACCAAGCTCCTGCGCGATACCTATCCCGAAAAGAAGATCTACCTCGCCGATGAGGATTTTTCCGACTATCTCGCCTTTTGCGGCGGAGAAGATCTCGTTCCCGAGGAAATTTATGCGGACGCCCTTCTCATCGTCATCGATACGGGCACGCGCAAGCGGATCTCCAATCAAAACTATACGAAAGCGAAAGAGATCATCAAGATCGATCACCATATCGAAGCGGACCCCTACGGTGACATCAACTGGGTCGAGGATTTCCGCTCGTCCGCCTGCGAGATGATCGCAGATTTTTATGTGACCTTCAAAGATAGGCTCAAAATGACGCCCGAGGCGGCGACATTCATCTATCTCGGCATGGTAACGGACAGCGGCAGATTCCGCTTCGAGGGCGTGACGGGAGACACTTTGCGGCTCGCAGGGGCGCTACTCGACTGCGGTTTGGATTATGAATCGCTGTTTGCCAATCTTTATACGGAAGACATCAAGAAATTGCGGCTCAAATCCTTTGTATACGACAATATTTGTATCACGCAGCACGGGGTCGCTTATATCTATATGGATCGGGCGGTGCAGGAGCGCTTCGGGCTCAACATGGAAGCGGCAAGCGATGTCGTGAGCGATCTGAGCAAGATCCGCGGCAGCCTCATCTGGATCGCCTTCATCCAAAATACCGAGGCGGGAAATATCCGCGTCAGGCTCCGCTCCCGCTTCCTCGGGATCAATGACCTTGCAATCAAATATCACGGAGGCGGTCATAACATGGCTGCCGGGGCGACGGTGTTCTCCGAAGAGGAAATGCACGCGCTCATCGGGGACGCCGACCGCATCTTAGGCGAATACAAATCCACGCACGAGGGCTGGTTATGAAGATACTTTTGACAAACGACGACGGGATCGAGGCGGAAGGCCTCAGATATCTCGTCGAATGGGCAAAAACGATCGGTGAAGTCACCGTATTCGCTCCCAAAGTCCAACAGAGCGCAAAGAGCCACTCCATCGAGATCCATCAACCGTATGAGGTGAAGAAAGTCGATCTTTTCGACGGAATTGAGGCGTGGAGCGTCGATTCCACCCCCGCCGATTGCGTGCGCGTCGCCATTCTCGGCATGAAGAAACAGTTCGACCTCGTCCTCTCGGGCATCAACAACGGCCCCAACGTCGGCGGCGACATCCACTATTCGGGCACCGTCGGGGCTTGCTTCGAGGCGGCCATCTGCGGCGTCCCCTCGATCGCCCTCTCCGCCGCGTTCCACTCCTTTGAGAACGCCGTAAAAAATATCGACAGAGTGTACCGTCTCATCCTCTCCCGACGCCTTTTAGACCATGCCGAGATCGTCAATGTCAACTTCCCCGCGGAGGGCGACGAGATTCTGATGACGAAAATGGGCCCCGCCGTGTATACGGATGAATTTGAATTCCGACCCGATGGATTGATCGAGCCGAAGCTCAAATGCCTGTATGAGGGAACGACGGACCTCTCGCTCGACACCGACGCCACGATGACGGGGCACATTTCCGTCACCCCTCTCCGCAACGACCTGACCGATTTTTCCGCCTTGGATATTGCGAACAAAAAGGTCGGGTAAGCATCCACTTTCCGCCCCCTCCCGCCCCGCGCGCATTCTATTGCACTAAGCGCGGCACGAGCGCCGCCCTTGGCGCGAAGTAGGAGGGGGATCAAGGGGGTGGGCAACGATTCTGAATCGCGCCATCAATATTCCGAGGGGACAATGCTTTATTCAAGTAATTCAAACCTTACAAACAATGCACGGGCGCTCCGAAAAAACATGACAAAAGAGGAGCGAAAACTTTGGTATGAGTTTTTCAGGTTACTTCCTTATTCGGTTCATCGCCAATATGTTATAGGGAATTACATTGTTGATTTCTATTGCGCAAGTGCAAAACTTGCCATTGAGTTGGACGGCGCACAACATTATGAGGAAAAAGCGCAATATTATGATGCTGAGCGCGATGAATTTTTGAAATCGAAAGGCATAACTGTGCTTCGGTATTCCAACATTGAGTTGAATCATAATTTCAAAGGCGTTTGTGAGGACATATTGAACCATTTGGAACATCCGCAAGATTAAAGAAGGCTTCTCCCGAGGAGGAGCTGTCACCGTAGGTGACTGAGGTGGGCAACGGTTTTGAATGTGGTCAATAATATTAGAACTCGCCCCACCCCTCTACCCCCCTCCCACGGAGGGGGCATGAAACGACTATCATCGCAGTTAAGGCTCCTCCCGAGGAGGAGCTGTCACCGCAGGTGACTGAGGTGGGCAACGGTTTTGAATGTGGTCAATAATATTTTAGAACTCGCCCCACCCCCCTACCCCCCTCCCACGGAGGGGGCATGAAACGACTATCATCGCAGTTAAGGCTCCTCCCGAGGAGGAGCTGTCACC
>CANRIY010000031.1 GCA_947630775.1 uncultured Clostridia bacterium
TTTCCCCTTCGGGGACTTCCCCTAAAAGGGGCAGTGAGGGAGCGCTGTGCGGAACTTCCCCTAAAAGGGGCAGCGAGGGAGCGCTGTGCGGGACTTCCCCTAAGAGGGGCAGCAAGGGGACAAGGAGAACCGAGTCCCTTCCGAATAATAACAGGGCGGCGCGAATGCGCCGCCCGTTTCTACGGAACAGGATTCAAACTCAACCGTTGCAGCCGCAGCCGCCGAGACGGGACGCAAGTTCTCCGAGCGTTCCGTTTTTGCACATGCAGTAAGCGAGTGCGGCGAGAATGGGCCAGCCGCAGCCCGAGAGCGCCCTCGATGACAGCACCTTGGTGCCGTATGTTCCGAGAATGAGTGCAATGATAAGAATCCAAAGGCAGCTGTTGCCATTTTGACAGCTATTCATGGTTTTCCTCCTTGATGGGCGCGCCGTTATGTAATTTTTCTTTCGCGCCTGTATATTAAATGATATGACCCGCGCGGGAAATTTGTTCCGCGAACGAGGTTCATTTAGTTGCCAAACCCAAAGATGTTTGCTATAATAGATTGGAACGTGCCTTTGCGCGAACGATACGCGGGAGCGATCGTATTGCGGTACGGGCGGTTCAAATCTATTTTTTTCTGCGGATACTCCCGCGAAGGGGAGATCCGATGGAGGTAACTGAATATGCAACCCAAATTCCTTTCGGCGAAGAACATCGCCTACTTCTCCGTGCTCCTTGCGCTCGTCGTCGTGTTCCAGACGTGCGGCGGGTTCATCCAGATCGCGGGTCTGAGCCTGAGCTTCGTGCTCGTGCCGATCGTCCTCGGCGGAATTTTGCTCGGTTGGGCCGCGGGCGGGATCCTTGGCTTTGTGTTCGGATTCATCGTACTGATGTACGGCGTTGCGGGTGCGGAGCCGTTTACGGCGGCGCTTCTTGCGGATTCACCCTTTATGACGGTGATGATCTGTCTTGTGAAGGGGACTGCGGCGGGCATCGTTCCCGCGCTCTTATACCGCTTGATCGCCCCGAAAAACAAGCTCGTTGCGGCGATCGTGGCGGCGGTATCGGCGCCGATCGTGAATACGGGACTGTTCATCGTCGGCTGTCTCATGATCTCGGGGACGATTGCCGGGTTCACCGAAACGGGCACGATGTCCGAGATCGTGTATTTCCTCTTCATCGGCTGCGCAGGCTGGAACTTCATCATTGAATTTTCCATCAATCTTGTGCTCGGCCCCGCCATCCACCGTATCGTGCTCGTCGTAGAGAAACAGGTCGGCGCAAAGAAAGGGGCACACAAGGCGGAGAATGCCGAAGGGGAACAGCAAGCCGGGCAGGACTGCCCCCAAACGGAGAAAATATCTTGATCATCTGCATAGACATCGGAAATTCCAACATAAAATATGCCGTATTTGACGGGGAAGAACCCCGCTTTACCTTCCGCGTCGCGACCGATCTCAAAAAGACGTCCGACGAATACGGCGCACAGCTCATCACCATGCTCGATATCAATCAGGTGAAAAAGGAACAAATCACGGGGGGGATCTTCTCTTCCGTCGTGCCTTCCCTCGATTATACGATCGGGCACATGCTCCGCGTCTATTTCGGGATCACGCCCTACGAGATCGCTCCCGGGCTGAAAACGGGTCTCAAAATGCGGGCGGACAACGCGCGGGAGGTGGGTGCCGACCGCATCGTCAACAACGTCTCCGCGCTCAAAAAATACGGCGGGGACAAGCCGATCATTGTCGTGGATTTCGGCACGGCGACGACCTTTAACATCCTGAAGGACGGGGAATTTATCGGCGGCGTCATTGCCCCGGGGATCCGCGGCTCTCTGGACAGCCTCGTCTCGGGAACGGCAAAACTTCCCCGCGTGGAGATCGAAGCGCCCAAGAGCGTCATCGCGACGAATACCGTCACCAACATGCAGGCGGGCATCGTGTTCGGGTTTGCGGGGCTCGTGGAGTACATCGTCAAAAAAATCAAGCGGGAACTGAGAGAGGACGCCCTCACCGTTGCGACGGGCGGCTTCTCGGAAGTCATTGCCCGGGAGACGGACTGCATCGACGTCATCGACAAGATGCTGACGCTCAACGGGCTGAGATATTTATACGTTATGAACAGTTCGGAGGATTTGAAATGAAAAAGATCGGGGTGGCGATCCTCGGTTTGGGGGTCGTGGGCGGCGGAACATACGAAATTCTGTGCTCGCACAGGGAATTTTACCGCCATACGCAGAATGTGGATCTCGAGGTCGTCTGCGTCCTCGAACCCGACCGCAAGCGCACCGACGCGCTCGGCGTGGGTGCGGAAAAGATCGCGGAGAACATCTTCGAGGTCGTCTCCAATCCCGACGTAAACGTCGTCGTGGAGTGTATCGGCGGCGTCACTCAGTCGCGGCAGTACGTACTGGACGCCCTGAATGCGGGCAAGACGGTCGTCACTTCCAACAAAGAGCTCCTCTGCAAGTATTTCCACGAGCTCGAAGGGGTCGCGCGCCGCGTCAATGCGGGGCTGTATTTCGAGGCGACCTGTGCGGGCGGTGTTCCCGTCGTCCGTACCCTGATCGACGCGGTGCAGTCGAACGTCATTCCGTCCTTCGAGGGGATCGTCAACGGTACGACCAACTATATCCTCACAAAGATGAAAGAGGGCTTGAGCTTCGAAGAGGCGCTTTCGGAAGCGAAAACGCTCGGCTATGCCGAGGCGGACGCTTCTGCCGATCTGGACGGGCTCGACGCCGCCTATAAGCTCTCCATTCTTGCCTCGCTGGCGTTCCACACCAAGGTGCCCTTCACAAAAATTTACCGTGAGGGCATCCGCGGTATCGAAAGCGAAGATATTCAAGAGGGCTGTGGGCTCGGGTATACCCTGAAACTTTTCGCCGTGGGAAGGCAGACGGAGCACGGCGTCGACGTACGCGTCCATCCCGCCTTTGTTGAAAAAGGCCATCCGCTCGCTTCGGTGGACGGATGTCTGAACGCCGTTTGCCTCAACGGGGACTCCGTGGGCGAGATCGTGCTCACGGGAAAGGGCGCGGGCGCGCTTCCGACGGGCAGCGCGGTCGTTTCCGATATTCTCTACGCGGCGACCCATGACGGGCACAGGTATTCCACCTTCAAAAACACGGCAACAGCGGATAAAGAGGTGAAATTTATCTCCGATTTCGAGAGTAAATACTACCTTCGCCTCCTCGTTCCCGCCTCTGCGGACGCAACCGCCGTCACGGCGCTTGCAAAGAACAACATTGCCGTACGGAAATTGCTTCGGAAAACGGACGGGGATCAGACTTCCGTCATCCTTGTCACCGATACGGCGCACGAATCCGCAATGAAAAAGGCGCTCTCGCGGATGCGGACGTCGGGGATCGAGGTCGGAGCGGTCATCCGTATCCTCGCTTAAAAGGTAATTTCGGGGCGCGTATGCGCCCTTTTTTGTATGAAAAGAGCAGGTATTCTCATCAATCCGTACGGTACGACGGAATCGGAACTGTACCAACCGCGGCGGATCGCCGAAGAACTAAGGCTTCTCGGCGTGCATGCCGAGATCGTCTCGAACGCATGGAAGGCGCAGATCGGGCGGGATCGGCTTGAAATGCCGTATTTTGACGGCTACGGCTTTTGCGTTCTTCTCGATAAGGACAAGTATGTGCCCCGTATGCTGGAAAAACGCGGAATGCGCCTCTTTAACCCCGCGGCGGCGGTGGAGCTCTGCGACGATAAAATGCTCACGCACATCGCACTTGCGGGCGTTGTTCCCATGCCGAAAACCTATCCCGCGCCCCTGTGCTACAAGGATGAGGTTCCGGACGAACCCGTGCCGCTTCCGCTTGATTTTCCCGTCGTCGTCAAGGAATGCTTCGGGTCGCTCGGGAAACAGGTGTACCTCGCAAGAGACCGCGCGGAGCTCGAAGCGCTCTCAAAGGCGCTCAGGCGCCGCCCCTATCTTTTGCAGGAATATATCGGGGAGAGCGCCGGGAAGGACGTCCGTGCAATCTGCGTCGGCGGGGAGATCGTCGCCTGCATGAAGCGCACGGCGGAAGGGGATTTCCGTTCCAACCTTTCGCTCGGCGGAAGGGGGGAACCCTATCCCGCGGATGAGGAGATGAGAACGATCTGCGCGAAGGTCTCCGCTTGCCTCGGGCTCGATTACTGCGGCGTCGATCTCCTGTTCGGGAAGGACGGGTATCTCGTCTGCGAGGTCAATTCAAATGCCTTTTTCAGCGGGATCGAACGAGTGACGGGGGTCAACGTCGCACGCGCCTATGCGGAGTATATGGTCCGCACGATGGAGGGGAAAAACTGAAAACCGCCGAAAAAAGCGTTAAAACCGTGGAAATTCGGGCATAAAAATAGTATTATGTCAGACATAATACTATGCAAAACCAAAAAATATCCCCCCTGCGGCGTTTTTTCGCAGGGGGGATTTGATATTTTCGATGTTCAGGCAACGATCAGGTTGACGATGCGCCCTTTGACGACGATGTACTTTACGATTTTCTTTCCCGCAATGCGCTCCTGCACTTCGGGAAGGGCGGACGCCTGGGATACGATCTCTTCGTCCTGTGCGTCGCTCGGCAGCATCGCCTTGCAGACGATCTTGCTGTTGACCTGTACCGCGTACTCCTTTTCGGCGAGGACGAGCGCGGCGGGATCTTCGACGGGGTACCTCTGTTCAAACACGGATCCTTTTCCGCCCATGATCTCGAAGAGTTCTTCCGAGAAGTGGGGCGCACAGGGCGCGAGGAGCAGAATGAGATCCTTCACGGTATCTTTGAAGAGGGCGGCGTTTTTCTCGCCGTTTGCGCCGTCATATTTATAGAGCGCGTTGGTGAGCTCCATGAGGCGTGCGATTGCGGTATTGAAGGAGAACGCTTCCATATCCCGTGCCACACGGCGGATCGTATCGTTCCGTGCATAGTTGAGCGCCGTTTCCTCCGCGCCGTAGCCCGCTTTTCCCGTGTACTCGCGGGCCTTCAAAACGATTTTCTCCACCCTGTCCATAAAGCGGGAGATCGCCTTGATCCCGTCGTCGTTCCACGGGCCACCCTCCGTATAGGAGAAACCGAACATGAGGTAGAGGCGGAAGGCGTCTGAACCGTATTCGTTGACATATTCGTCGGGGGAGACGACATTGCCGTGGGATTTCGACATGCGGTTTCCGTCGGGACCCAAGATGACACCCTGATGGACGAGACGCTTGAAGGGTTCGTCAAAGTCGAGATATCCCATATCCCGCAGCGCTTTGGTGAAGAAACGCGCATATAAAAGGTGCATGCAGGAGTGCTCCGCACCGCCCACATAGACGTCCACGGGGAGAAGCCTGTCCACGGCTTCCTTTTCGAAGGGCGCCTTTTCGTTGTGCGGATCCGCATAGCGAAGGTAATACCAGCTCGAACAGACGAAGGTATCGAGGGTATCGGGATCCCGCCTTGCGGGGCCGCCGCACTTCGGGCAGACCGTCGACATAAATTTCTCGTTTTTGGCGAGAGGGGACTTGCCGTCCGGGCGGAATTCCACGTCGTAAGGAAGCCTGACGGGCAGATTTTTCTCGGGAACGGGGACAGCGCCGCACTTTTCGCAGTGGATCACGGGGATGGGCGCACCCCAGTAGCGCTGGCGGGAGATGAGCCAGTCTCTCAGGCGGTAATTGACCTTTTTGCCGCCTTTCCCGATCTTTCTGATGTATGCGGAGATCTCGCTCCGCGCCTCTTCGCCGTAAAGCCCGTCAAATTGGAGGGAACCTACGACGATCCCGTCTTCCGTATAGGGCAGAACGGTCTCCCCGCCCCGTTTTTCGATGACTTTCACGATGGGAAGCCCGTATTTCGTTGCAAAAGCGTAATCTCTTTCGTCGTGGGCGGGCACCGCCATCACCGCGCCTGTACCGTAGGAGTAGAGCACGTAATCGGCAAGATAGATGGGGACTTTTTTGCCGCTTACAGGGTTTGTGCAGTACGCGCCCGTAAAGACGCCCGTCTTTTCACGCGTGGAAGAGAGCCGCTCGATCTCGCTCGAACGGGAGGCAAAATCGATGTATTGCTCCACGGCTTCGCGCTGCTCGGGCGTTGTGATCTTGCGTGCAAGGGGATGTTCGGGAGAAAGGACAACGTACGTGACGCCGAACACGGTGTCGGGACGGGTCGTAAAGACGCGGAAGACGTCTCCGCTGTCGCATTCGAACTCGATCTCGCACCCCGTGGATCTTCCGATCCAGTTGCGCTGCATATTCTTTGTCTTTTCGGGCCAGTCGAGCCCGTCCAGTCCCGAAAGAAGCTCTTCGGCATAGTCGGTGATCTTAAAGAACCATTGTGTGAGGTTTTTCCGCACGACGGGCGTGTCGCACCGTTCGCACTTCCCGTCGACGACCTGTTCGTTCGCAAGGACGGTATTGCAGGAAGGGCACCAGTTGACGGGCGCTTCCTTTCTGTACGCAAGTCCCTTTTTATAGAATTGCAGGAACATCCATTGCGTCCATTTATAGTACTCTTCCGTGCACGTCTTGATCTCCGCCGACCAATCGAACATCGCGCCCATCGCCTTGAGCTGCTGTTCCATCGTGGCGATGTTTGCCTCGGTGGAGTCCTTGGGGTGGACGCCCGTCTTGATGGCATAGTTTTCCGCAGGCAGCCCGAAGGCGTCGAAGCCCATGGGCTGGAAGACGTTATATCCCTGCATCCGCTTGAAACGGGCGTAAGAATCTGCGGGGCCATAGTTGTACCAATGCCCGATGTGCAGTTTTGCGCCGGAGGGATACGAGAACATTTCAAGGACGTAAAACTTTTTCTTATCCGTGTCCTTGGAGCCGAAGCGGTTGAGCTTTTCTTTTTCCCAGCGTGTCTGCCATTTCTTTTCGATTGCTTTGATATCCATGCGTTTCTCCTATTCTTTCCCATTCTACACCAAAGGTGGGGGGCATGTCAAGCATCCCTCGCGCCGAAAGAAGTATTTTCATACATTTCACAGGAAATTTTTGTGCGCCCCTCCGCTCTGCACGGATCTTATCCGACGTAAATAAATCAAAAAAAGAAGCATACAATAATGTCGTGGAAGAAATCACCGTATCCGACCAGAGCGGAAACAGCCTCTATATCACATATTTATACAACGCTCTCGCGGGTGCGCTCTCAAGGAGCGGCGGCGCGGAGGAGTTCCTCTCCACGAATGAAAGGACGGCGCTCCGCATCCATATCAGGGAAGGGGGTGCGGAGATCCGTGAACTTTTGCGCGAAAGGCTCGTCGAGATCGTCGGGATCGGCTACAAATTCCGTTATTTACAGGAAAAATTGCGGGTCGCACTCTCCCAAAGGGACAAAAAACTGCTCTGCGCGGCCCTGATCGCGGCGGATTTCGAGGGGGATAAGGGCTACATCGCGCGGAAGATCGGCGACGGAACGCAGTATCATATCGACGGTCTCGTCGCCTTCCGCCTCGGGCCGCTCAAAGAAAAGTGGCAGCACATCGTGGAATACGTCCCCGAAGGCTTCGGCGCGTCCGATCTCAAAGAATTTTGCGATTTTTTGGTGGCGGAAAGCAAAAACAAGATCTATCTCAAGGGAAATACAGTGTTCGGCGAGAATTTCCGCCCCCTGAAGCGGAGCCTTTTACTCGGGGAAGAGGACGCCGAAGCGGAGATCCTGCTCTCCGACGCGGGATTCGTCTACTGCCTCGGCGACGTGGGCGACGAACTGAGTGATTTTTTACAAAAATTTTATGCGGAGCGGGCGATATTTTCTTGACAAACGCCGTAAAACGCTCTACAATAGAACTTACTTAAAGACAAGTAGCGTCCGAGAGTTTTTCCCAGAGAGCGGATCCAAGGCTGGAAGGTCCGCAGAAAGCTCGGAACCGTGAAACCGCTTTATTGGATACAATTCGATACGAGAGCGGTCTTCGGAAGAAGGCAATTAAGGTGGAACCGCGCAAAGGAATTTGCGTCCTTAAAATGAACCCGAAAGGGCAGTTTTAAGGACGATTTTTTATTTTTTCGCTGTGTGCGAAGTACTATGTCAGACATAATGGAGGTAGAAACATGAAAATTTCACTCAAAAACGGGGATCTTCTCGAGGTGGCGGAGGGCGCTTCCTGTGCAGATGCCGCGCTTGCGATCTCGGAAGGGCTTGCGAGGAACGCCGTGGCGGCGAAGGTCAACGGGGAACTTGTCGATCTCTCGCATCCGCTTTCGGAAGGGGACAGCCTCGAGATCGTCACGCTCAAAGACGAGGACGGGCTCAAAGTTTACCGTCACACCTGCGCCCATGTGCTTGCGCAGGCGCTCAAAACCGTCTATCCCACCTGCAAACTTGCGATCGGCCCCGTGATCGAAAACGGCTTTTATTACGACGTTGATTTCAAAACGCCCATCACAATGGAGGATTTCTCCAAAATCGAGGCGGAGATGAAGGCGATCATCAAGAGCAATCTTCCAATCAAGCGGTTCACGCTTCCAAGGGACGAGGCGATCGCCCTCATGGAAAATTTCAGCGAGGATTATAAGGTCGAACTCATCAAAGATCTTCCCGCGGACGCGGAGATCTCCTTCTACAAGCAGGGTGCCTTTACCGATCTTTGCAAGGGACCGCACCTTCCTTCGACGGGGAAGATCAAGGCGTTCAAGCTCGTCTCCATCGCGGGCGCGTATTGGAGAGGGGATTCGAACAAGAAGATGCTCACCCGTATCTACGGCACGGCGTTTGCCAAAAAGGATGAGGTGGACGCCTATATCGCCCGTCTCGAAGAGGCGAAAAAGCGCGACCATAATAAACTCGGGCGCGACCTCGGGATCTTTATGACGAGCGACGTCATCGGGCAAGGCCTTCCCATTCTCATGCCGAAGGGCGCGAAGATCCTTCAGATCCTCACCCGTTTTGTCGAGGATGAAGAGGCGAAGCGCGGCTTCATGATCACAAAGACCCCCAACATGGCGAAATCCGACCTTTACAAGATCTCCGGGCACTGGGCGCATTACCGCGACAAGATGTTTGTGCTCGGCGAGATCGACGAAAAGGGCGAGGCGAAGAATAAGGACGAAGAGATCGTGGCGCTCCGTCCCATGACCTGCCCCTTCCAGTATCAGATCTATAAAAACGGCTTGAAGTCCTACCGCGACCTTCCCTGCCGCTATTCGGAGACGGCGACGGAGTTCCGCAAAGAGGCTTCGGGCGAGATGCACGGGCTCATCCGCATCCGCCAGTTTACCCTGTCCGACGGGCACATCATCTGCACCAAGGAACAGGTGGAAGGGGAGTTCAAACGTTGCCTCGACCTTTCCTATTATATCCTCGACTGCCTCGGAATGCGGCAGGACGTCACTTTCCGCTTCTCCAAGCGCGGGAAATCCAAGTCCGATAAATATATCGACGACGACGAGGCGTGGAATGCGACGGAAGCCATGATGAAGAACATCCTCGACGATCTCAAGCTCGATTATGTGGAAGCGGACGACGAAGCCGCCTTCTACGGCCCCAAGCTCGACGTCCAGACGAAGAACGTCTACGGGAAAGAGGATACGCTCATCACCATCCAGATCGACTTTGCCGCGGGGCACAGCTTCGGTATGGAGTATGTGGACGCAGACGGCGTCCGCCGTACGCCTTACGTCATCCACCGCAGCTCGATCGGCTGTTACGAGAGGACGCTCGCCATGCTCATCGAAAAGTACGCGGGCGCGTTCCCGCTTTGGTTTGCGCCCGAGCAGGTCAAAGTCCTTCCCGTCACGGACAGAGCGGCGGATTACGCACAAGAGCTCGTCGAAGAGCTCAACGGGGTGGGGATCCGCGCCTCCGCCGACTACCGCAACGAGAAGATCGGCAGAAAGATCTTCGACGCCGAGCAGGAAAAAGTTCCCTATAAGCTCGTCGTCGGCGACAAAGAGGTGGAGGACGGCAGCGTCTCCGTCCGCAAGCGCGGCGCAGGCGATATCGGCTCCATGACAAAGGACGACTTCATCGCCCTCGTCGTCGAAGAGGACGAAAAGAAAGTGATCTTCTGATGCTTACGTTCGGTGCGATCCTCGAAAGGGGAGAAAGGTTCTACACGGATCTGTCCCGCGTCTTTCGCGGGATCGGCGGCTTTCCCGCGGGCTACCATTGGCTGATCACGGATATGGATTTGAATATGGACATTCCGAGCCTTGAGCGCGATTATCTTTGGTGGTCAAGCGAGGAATTAGCAAGGTTTCAAAAACAGTACGACCCGCAATGGATCTGGGGCTTGATCTGCGGGTTTCCTCCGGGCGTTACGCTTGAGGAAGTGCTGCGTTTCCCTTTGCCGAGATGTGCGGAAGAGGGGGATGCGGAGATGTATTTCAACAACCCGATCTCCATGCAGCACCCGCTGTCCGAAATTGAGATCTATGCCTACGATAGCTCCGCCGTCTACCTTTTGAGCCATAGGAAGGAGATCACTAAGCGGTTCAGAGAGGCCTTTCCTCTCTCCGAGGATCTTGAAGCGTGGAATGCAAAGTTCTGAATGTCCGTCGCCCGTTTGGCGGCACTCGGGGATTTGCGGCAAAAAATCATAAAAAAGCGGGCAAAAACAGTTGACAAAAGGGTTTTTGTGTGATAAAGTAATCCAGTCAAGCAGAGGTAAACCCTTCTCTCCGCGATCGCGATCGTGATGCGGGTCAATGAATTTTCCGCGAATGTCACGGTTTTTCCGTGCGCAACAAAGTTCAACGGGTTTGCTTATGCAAACCCGTTTATTTTTTGAGAGGATCATGGCAGTTAAAAATCAAAATCAGTTGAATGGGGAGATCCGCGACCGCGAGGTGAGGCTCATCTCGCAGGACGGAGAAATGCTCGGCGTCATGCCGTCGCGGGAGGCGCTCCGCCTTGCGGAAGACGCGGGGCTCGATCTTGTGAAGATCTCGCCGAACGCCGTTCCGCCCGTGTGCAAGATCATGGACTATGGCAAGTTCAAGTTCGAGCAGGCGAAAAAAGAGAAAGAGAACAGGCGCAACCAGAAGATCGTCGAGCTCAAAGAGGTCCAGCTTTCCATGACCATCGACGTGGGGGACCTCAACGTCAAGGCAAGGCAGGCGCAGAAGTTCCTCGAACAGGGCAATAAGGTGAAGGTCACGATCCGCCTTCGCGGCAGGCAGATGGCGCACGCCAACCTCGGGAAGGATGTGATCATGAACTTCTACGAGGGGCTCAAAGAGTACGCCGTCATCGAAAAGCCGCTCAATATGGAGGGGAGGAATCTGATTCTGATCCTCGCCCCCGCCAAAAAGTAAGATCAAAGCGGGAAGTTATTTCGCGAAAAGAAAATTTTGAATCAATTGGAGGAAACAGATATGCCGAAACAGAAATCGCACTCGAGTTCCAAAAAGCGCTTCTGGCTCACGGGATCCGGCAAGGTGAACAGAGCCCACGGCGGAAAGAACCACAAGGCAGAAACCAAGAACAGAAAGAGAAAGAGAAATCTGCGCCAGTCCGCGCTCGTCTCCGAGACGCAGGAAAAGACCGTCAAGCGCATGATTCCTTATAAGGATTAACGGAGGGCATCGGATATGAGAATTAAAAGAGGCGTGAACGCCGTTAAAAAGCGCAGAAAGATCTTTAAGCTCGCAAAGGGCTATTTCGGCTATAAGAGCAAGAACTATCGTATCGCCCGTCAGGCTGTGATGAAGTCTCTTCAATACGCCTACGTCGGCAGAAAACTGAGAAAGCGCGACATGAGAAGCCTTTGGATCGCCCGTATCAACGCAGGCGCAAGGCTCAACGGGCTCTCTTATTCCAAGCTGATGCACGGGCTCAAGGTCGCAGGGATCGACCTCAACCGTAAGATCCTCGCCGATCTCGCCGTCAACGACGCAGCCGCGTTTGCGGACATCTGCGGCAAGGCGAAAGCCGCCCTTTAACCAAACGAAAGCCTTTCCGAGAAAGGCTTTTTTGTCATGAACGTCATCACATCCAAACAAAATCCCGCGGTAAAGGAGCTTGCTTCCCTCAAAGAGAAGAAGGGGAGAAGGGAGCGGGGGACGTTTCTTGTCGAGGGCAGAAAAATGGTCGCCGAGTGCGCCGCGTGCGGCATGGAGATCGTTCGGATCGCCCTGCTCGGCGCGCTGAGCGAAAAGCTCGCATGGGCAGAGGCGCTTGCGCCCGAAACGATCCTTCTCGGCGAAGACGCCTTCAGGGCGATCTGCGACGAAAAGACCCCGCAGGGCATCGCCGCAGAGGTGAAAATCCCAATTTTTGCCTTGGAGCCGCCCCGAAAAAGCTGTCTTTTTCTGGACGGCGTCGCCGACCCGTCAAACGTCGGGGCGATCCTCCGCACGGCCGCCGCGGCGGGATATGATGAGATCTATCTTGCCGACTGCGCCGACCCGTACTCGCCCAAGTGCGTGCGCTCATCGATGTCGGGCGTGTTCTACGGGAAGCTCATGCGCGGCGGGCGCGAGGAAATTCTGCGCGTCCTCGGAAATATCCCCATGATCGCGGCGGATATGGACGGCGAAGATGTGTTTTCTTTCAATTCGCCCGAAAAATTCTGTCTTTGCATCGGGAACGAGGGCAACGGCCTCTCGGACGCGGTGCGCGGGCGGGCGGACTATACGGTCGCCATTCCGATGGAGGGGCGCGTCGAAAGCCTCAACGCCGCCGTCTCGGCGGGAATTTTGATGTATCAATTCAAGAAAGGAGTATAATTTATGTCAGGTCACAGCAAATGGCACAATATACAGGCAAAAAAGGGCAAGGCGGACGCGGCGAGAGGGAAACTTTTCACCAAGATCGGCAGGGAGCTCGCCGTTGCGGCGAAGGGAAATCCCAATCCCGCGACCAACTCCAAACTCGCGGACGTCATCGCCAAGGCGAAGGCGAACAACATGCCCAACGACAATATCGAACGTTCCATCAAGCGGGCGGCGGGCGAGCTCGGAGATAAGGAATATAAGGAACTCACCTACGAGGGCTACGGTGCAGGCGGCGCCGCCGTCATCGTGACGACGCTCACCGATAACAACAACCGTACGGCGAGCGACGTGCGCTCCATCATGTCGAAGTGCGGCGGCTCGCTCGGGACGACGGGAAGCGTCTCTTACATGTTCGAGACGAAGGGCCTCATCGTCGTGGAAAAGACGCTCTCCGAGGACGAGATCATGGATATGGCACTCGAGGGCGGCGCGGACGACGTCGTCACGCAAGAGGACGTCTACGAGATCTACACCTCTCCCGCGGACTTCTCCGCCGTGAGAAAATTCCTCGAAGAGAAGGGGCTTGAATTCCTTCAGGCGGAGATCACCATGATCCCGCAGAACAAGATCGTTCTCGAGGGCGAAAAGCTCGATCTCTTCAAAAAGATGCTCGAGAAACTCGAGGAAAACGACGACGTTCAGGACGTCTACCACAATGTAGACCTTCCCGAGGACGAGGAAGAGGAATAAAAGAGCAAAAAAAAGGAACGCACGGCGGGCGCCGTGCGTTTTTGCATGTCATTTTTTTCTGCCGAGTTCGTTCAGGGCGAGATTCAAAAAGTATTCCGCAGTGGAATTTTTACGGATGATGGCGCGCGCTTCTTCGGGCGTGCACCAAGCGGCGGTATCGATCTCCTCATTCGGCTTGACGTCGCCCTCTTCCGCCGTCACCAAAAAGCCGAGCATCAAGATGTCCTTCGCCTCATGGTAGCGCGAAGAAAGATACCGCCATTTGACGGCGGCGAGCTGGGTTTCCTCTTTCAGCTCGCGCGGAATGGATCTTTCCGCACTTTCACCCTTCTTCACGTACCCCGCGATCAGTTTGTAGTCGTCGTCGCCCACATGTTTGGCAAGCAGAACTTTGTCCTCACGGCGGTTCGTCACCACCATGGAGACCGCTACGGGGAAGAAGGGAAATTTGAATTTGCCGCACTTTCCGCAATAGGGGACCAATCCCTCGTTTTCGAGAAAGCGCAGGGCGAGTTTTTCGCCGCAATCTCTGCAAAACATATCATTACCTCCCTCGTATTTCGTTCATTGTACGACTTAAAATTGAAAATGTCAATATCTTTTTGTAAAATTTATAAAATTTTTTTTGTAAATTTTGAGGGAATCTCCGCATATATTTATATGTTGGCATGCACTTATACGAAAAGTTTCACCGCGGAAAATGCATGCGGACGCTTGACAATCGGAAGCATATATTGTTATAATAAACCGTACGGTCAAATGATATAACTTGACGGAAAGCGAGGAGAAGGGATGCTGACTTCCATCTGCGGGATCAACTGGGGAGACGAGGGCAAAGGCCGCATGGTCGATCTTCTGTCTGCCGATTACGATATCGTCTGCCGCTATCAGGGCGGCAACAATGCGGGGCACACCGTCATCAACGAAAAGGGAAAGTTTATCCTGAACCTGCTTCCCTCGGGCATTCTCCGCGGAAACGTCGTC
>CANRIY010000032.1 GCA_947630775.1 uncultured Clostridia bacterium
TTGTCGCCCCGCCCGCACTTCTTTTGTGCTACTAAGGGCGGCACGAGGAGCATAAGCGACGAAGTAACCATCACCTTATATTATAATGCGGTGACCCTTCGACAGAGCTCAGGATGACGTTATTATACTGCGCGGTGATCCTTCGACGGGGCTACTTCGCGCCAAGGACGGCGCTCGTGCCGCGCTTAGTGCAATAGGATGCGCGCGGGGCAGGGTGACGTATTTTTATGAAGTTAAGCAAGGGCGGCGCGTCATTCTGAGGCGCGGGGGTGGGGCGGCGTCATCCTGCCCCGCGGTGTGGCGGCGTCATCCTGAGCCGATGAGAAGAACGAAGTCCACGGGAGAATGTCCCGAAGGATCTCGCCGCAAAAACGTACTATTTGTCCCCGCGAGATTCTTCGGGAATTGCAATGCGGACTGCGTACGGCTCACTGTCTCAGAATGACGCGGGGGGTGGACGACGTGGTCTCTTGCTTCTCCTCGTAGGGGAAGTACCCGCGAAGCGGGGGATAGGGTTTTTTGAAAACCCCTCAGTCACCTGCGGTGGCAGCTCCCCTGAGAGGGGCGCCGAGGAACCCCTCAGGCGCGCAAGGGCGGCGCCGAGGGCTTACAAATATTTTTGCAATTCTTTGAGCTGGCGGTCCTGAAGTTCGATGAGGCGGCGGGTAAAATCCTTGCTCCGTCCGTCGGCCGCGCCGTATTGGTTGAGATATTTGTTGAGCGACTTGATCCCCATGTTACAGCCGTCGGTAAGAAGATCGGCGATCTCCTCATCCGTCTCTTTGACGGCCATCATGACGTTGGTTTTCAGCCACGCCATGCCCTTTGCGACGGGATTGGGATCCTTTCCCTCGTCATGGTAGCTATGCAGGACGCCTTGGAGCTCGTTTTGGAGCTCGGCGTACTCGCGCTGGTAATCGTCGAGCATTTCCCTGAATTCCGTATTTTTTGCATGTGCCTTAACTTCGTCGATCGCGGCGATCCCCATTTGGATGCCCGCGTCGCATTCACGCATGAGTTCTATTGTATCGTGTTCTATCATAACTTCTCCCGTACACAATATCTGCAATCGGGTATTTTTTATACTTTTTTTCAAGGAATGCTTTTTTTGACCCGTCAAATGGGGTAAAATGTAAAAAATTGCTCGTTATTGCTTATTTGTGCTTGTTTGTGTGATGATTTTGTTTTATTTTTCAACATGGCAATCATATCTTGACAAATTCTCATAAAACTGGTATGATGAATGTGTAAAAGTAATCATTTATTGTATCAAATGAAATATTAAAAAAGCGTTTTTTGAGTGTTTTTCACAAAATCGAAGGGCGCGAAAGGAAAAAATGAAGAATTTAACCAAATCCGGAAAGTTATTCCTTTGCGGAGCCGTGATAGCGGCTCTGATTTTCCTCGCTTCCGTGGTGATGTTCGCGGTCTCGATCGTCAAGGCGGATGAGGAAAGCGACCTCGGGTTCGATCTCAGCGGGTATGACGTCGTTAAGATGACCGTGGACGATGAAAACAACCGTATTGTGGGAACGCAGCAGGGGGACATCTTCGCCTTCAGCGAGGGCGGGGAGCGCCTTTGGGACGTCGGAAAGCTCCGTGATTGTGCTGTATACGATATCGCAGTCAAAGACGATCTCGTGTATGCCGTCTATGCCGACGGCTATATTCTCTCCTTCTCCGAAGAGGACGCTTCGGCGTTCTCTTCGGCAGGGGAAGAGGAAGCGGGAAGCGGGCAACCGTTTACCGAAAAGTGTACGGCGTACCTTCTCGATTATACCATTTCGGGCAATGTGAAAAACACCCAGCTTCTCATCGGGGAGGGGGAGTTTTATCTGCGCGCCAAATGTAACGACGGCGCAAACCGCAACTACATCTTCCGCTTTGAAACGGGCGAAGAATTTCCCGAAGAGATCAGAAAAGGCGCGGGGAATTTCCCGATCGGCGGCATGGTCTACTTCGGGGGACAGTTTGTCTATTCCTACCGCGGAGATCTGGTCACGGCGGGGGGGGAGATAATACGGACACTGGATGAAGACATCCTTGCGCTCTCCGCCTCCGAAACCGAAATTTCCATGATCACGGCGGGCGGCAAGCTCGTCATTTATAACGCAGAGCGCGGGGAGATCGTGTATCAGGAAGAACTTCCCGAAGCGCTCGATTCCTCTTATATCTTCTCCACGGGGGAAAATTTCCTCGCAAAAACGCAGAGCGGAAACGCCGTAAAGATCGACACGTCCGAACGCTCTCTCGAATCTTTTACGGTGGGAAGGGCTTCCGTCAACTTTATTCTGTGGAATGACGATTGCTTTATGCTCCGCGACACCACGGATGTCGAGAACCCCTTCGTGCTTTTCTATACCGAAGAACAGGCGCGCTTAAACGCGCTTTTTTCTGTGCTCCGCTGGGTATTCCTTGCACTCGCGATCGTGATGCTCGCCCTTGCGGTCATCCTGTTCCTCTGTATCAGGGAAGAGCGCCGCTTGAAGATCAAAAAAGGGACGGTCTCCTTCTTCAAGTCGATCTGGCGGGACAAGGTGATCTATCTCTCCCTTCTCATTCCGTTCGGGCTACTTATTACATTTTATTATATCCCTACATTTTTGGGCTTTTCGATCTCCTTCCTCGACTATGTGCCGGGGGTGAGGTCCAACTTCATGGGCTTCAAATATTTTGCCGAAGTTCTGCGCGGTTCCGATTTCTGGAATTCCGTGGGCACGATGATGCTTTTCCTTCTTGCCGACCTTGCAAAGGCGCTCATTCCGCCCTTCATCATTGCGGAGCTTCTCATTACGGTGAAACTCAAACGTTTCTCGCTATGGGTGCGCATTTTGCTCTTCCTTCCCGGGATCCTGCCCGGCGTCGCGGCGACCCTTGTCTGGGCGCAGGGCGTGTTCGGCAATACGGAGTACGGACTCGTCAATGCCTTTATCAAAGTGTTCGCACCGTCGTTTACGGGAATGAGTTGGACCAATAATCCTTCCTATATCGTACGTATTTTGACGATCGTCTGCTTCGGGTTCCCGTGGGTGGGGGC
The DNA here is from genome assembly GCA_947630775.1 of uncultured Clostridia bacterium. GTDB lineage: Bacteria > Bacillota > Clostridia > Christensenellales > Borkfalkiaceae > Gallimonas. Next base: position 3,038 of record CANRIY010000032.1, read on the forward strand.
ATACCTCATCTTCTTCGGGGCGCTCGGCGGGATCAACACTTCCATTTTCGAGGCGGCGAAGCTCGACGGCTGCCCGTGGATCACGAGGGTGTTCAAGCTGGATATCCCGCTTATCCTTTCCCAGTTCAAATATGTGCTCATTACGACCTTCATTTCTTCCGTACAGAACTACGGCACGCTGTATATCCTGTACGGCACGGGAACGGGGGATACCCTCCGGACGCCCGCGCTCATGATGTACAGCGAGATCGCTCTCGGAAACTACAATACCGCAAGCGTGATGGGCGTGTTCCTGTTCCTCTTCCTTGCCGTCGTGACGGTGCTGAACTTCCGCTCGCAGAAAGAGCAGATCGATTGAGGTGGCAAAGATGACTGAGAAAATCGTTGAGAATATCGTTGAGAATGACGGACAGACGTTTGGGCAGTTGAATGAACTGTCGGCCGTGCAGACGGCCGAAGTGCCGCCCAAGAAGAAAAAGCCCAAGATGAAGATCAAGCTCGGCGGCATCGAAGGTGTGATCGCCCAGACGGTCATCGTGCTCCTGCTCGTTCTGACGCTCTTTTTGTGCATGTTGCCCGTGTTGGTCACGATCATCATGTCCCTTAAGGTGCCGCAGGATCTCGCCGGCCCGATCTGGACGTTTCCCAAGACGGAATGGGCATTTTCGAACTACAAAGAGGCTTTCAACGTGCTGTCCGGTCCCTTGCTCTGGACGCTCGTCATGGACATTGCCGTTTCCGTTACGGTCATGCTCCTGAGCTGTTATATCGCCTTTTTGTTCCAGTGGTATAAATTCAAGGGGAAAAAGTTACTCTTTGCGCTCTTTATCCTGCCCATGCTCGTGCCCAACGTTGTCCTGCTCTCGCCGACCTATCTCGTGGCGTACAATCTCGGGATCACGGGGAACTACTGGGGCGTCATCTTGCCCTATCTTGCGGGCAACCAGATCGCTTCGGTCTTTATGCTCCGCGTCTTCATGGGGCAGCACCCGAAATCCCTCTACGAGGCGGCGCAGCTCGACGGGGCGAATAAGTTCAATCTCTTCGTCTATGTGTGTCTTCCGCTCTCCTTCCCGATCATGATGGTGCAGGGGATCGGCATTTTTGCGGCGATCTATAACGATTACCTGTGGCCGCAGCTCATTTTCCAGAAAGACTATTCCAAGGGAACGCTCATGCCTTACCTCAAAGATCAGGTATACAGGTTCACGCAGGGCGTGCAGTACGCAATGTATCTTGTGGCAGGGATCCCGCTCATCATCTCCACGGCGATCAGCATCAAATTCTTCGTCTCGGGTGATTTTGCGAGCGGACTGAAAATGTAAAAACCGAAAAAGATAGGAGGAAAATAATTTATGAAAAAGAAATGGTTTACAGTGATCACAAGCCTGCTTCTCTGCTTGTGCTTCCTGTTTGTCGCATGCGACAGCGGCACGGGCAGTGAAAACGGCGGACAGAGCAGCGGCAACGAGGGCGTGACCCCCGGCCCCGGCGGCAGCGGGGGCGACCCCGTAGAGGCTACGATTGAAATGTATACCGCGGTGAACATCATTGAAGCTCAGGCGCTCGAAGCGGCGGGGCTGGCATATGAGGACTATCAATTCGATCTCGGCAACAACATCTCCATCGTCTGGCACAATACCGATGACCCCGACGGTTTGCAGAGAACGCTCAGAAACCTGATCAGCAATAACGACATCCATGGGCCGACGATCGCCCCCGTCACGACGGTTCCCGAATACCACGGCACCAATAAGCTCGTGGACCTTTCGGGGTACCTCGAAGAGCCCAATCCCTACAGCCCCGATTACGATACATGGAAGGATTCCCTCGAAGAGGATGCATACCGTCCCATCCGGGCGGGTTCCACCGTTACGATCCCGGGCATAAGCTATTCCGCGAATTATGCCTGTGCGTTCTATAACAAGGGAGCCATGCTCGACATCATGGGGGACGATCCCCTCGTGGACGAAACGGGCACGATCGACACTTCCAGCCCCGATTTCACGTGGGAATGGATGCTGAAAGCGCTCAATAAGGCGAGGAACGTGGGCGGAACATCGGGCAAGAAATTTACAAATCCGCTTGCGATCTCCCGCAATGAGCAGGCGTGCGGGCAGACCAATTTCAACCTCGTCACGACGCTCATCAACATGTATCTCGACCAATACTTCCGCGATTTCACCGAGGATGTGCATTCGCAGGAAGACGATTACAGCTATATCCGCAGCATCGACTCCAAGTGGGAATATGACGGACAGGATCCCATGGTGGACTACGAGAGCAAGTATACCTACAATCTCAATCAGATCGTAGACAAATACTTCAATCATAGCACCGAGTACGGTCCCGAATCGGCGCGGTATGCCGAAATGATGCAAAATCTCTACGACCTTCTCCAATATGGCAATCCCAACGATTCTTATCAGGATTGCTTCGATAAATTCAATCGGACAACGCTTACTTACACCGGAAGGGGATCCTATGGGGAATCGGACATGAAGCTCTTCTACTTCGAGACCCTCGGCTACATCAGAACGTACCGCGACGCGCACAAGAGTGGGGCTACGACCTATCCCTCCTCAGAGTGGATCGATGATACTTTGGGCTGGTTCCTGATGCCCGCAATGCCTTCCGATCTCGAAGGCGTTGCCGACAACGTCCGTCCCACGGGCGGCCCTCTCGAAGGCTATGGCGCACTCGCCTCGGGTTCTACCGCGCAGGATGAGATCGCGATCGACTTCCTCCGCTGGCTCACCTCGCCCATGGGGCAGGAGCACATCTCGGCAGAGTATGTCAGCCAAGACGCGCCCCAGATGATGCGCCAGCTTGTCAAGGGCATCCGGCTCGACCCGAAGATCGACTACACAAAGGTCGCAATGCAGGTCAAGGGCGACATCGGCTTCTCGCCCTACAATATCTTCGGCATGGGCAGCGGCATGTCCACCTGCCATGTGGAAGGCACCTCCGACTATGTGGGAAGCAAGGTCGGCGAACTTCTCAGCAGCTACTTCATGGGAAGCGTCCGCACATGGGGACAGAACGGGAAGCAGATGCTCGAACACATCAAGAGCGGCTTCAAGGACTATGCGGCGCAATACAAACTCATCTACACCGATCCCGCGAACGTCTCCGCGGCGACAGGCGGCCTCAAGAATAATCCCTTCAATGTGACGGAGTAACGGAGTTTTCATGAAAAAATTCTTATCTTTGACATTGAGCGCGCTCTTGCTCTTCGCCGTGGCCGGCTGTACGAACGGCAGGACGGGCGGTCCGGACGGAACGTCTCCCGGGGGCGAGACCCCGGGCGGCGGCATTTCGGGAACGCTCGAACAGACCGATCTGCAGACGGGCTTTCTGCGCACTGCCGCGACGGACGATTTCGGACGCTCCTTCACCCAGACGGAGAGCTATAACGACAACGTCGTGGGGATCTTCTACTTCCTTTGGCTCAGTCTGGCGGCGAACGACAATACCGTCGAAAAATACATCGCCGAAGGCAGGGCGGAGGAGACCCTCACGAGCCAAAACGGGTTCGGGACTCCCTCTTTCACATGGTGGGGCGAACCCATGTACGGCTACTATCGGCTTCAGGACGACAAGTGGGTCGTAAGAAAGCACGTGGAGCTCTTTATCAACGCGGGGCTCGACTTCATCTGCTTCGATACGACGAACAACAGTTATTATCAGGCGGATGCGAAAGCGGTGCTCGACGTCCTTCTCGAATACCAGAAGATGGGCTACCGCGTCCCCAAGGCGATGTTCATGACCAATTCGGACTCCCCGGGGCTGATCAAGTCGATCTATAACGCCTTCTACCGCCGCGACACGTACGACAGCATCTGGTTCACGGGCAACGGCGACAAGCCGTGGATCATCGGCAGCTCGCCCGCGACCGACGATACCATCATGGACCGCTTCTATTTCAAGCGTTCGCAGTGGCCGAACGCAGGCATCAGGGAAGACGGCTTCCCGTGGATCTCGTGGAACTGGCCGCAAGAGAAATACTACGACGAGGCGAACAATTACGACATCATGAGCGTTTCCGTCTCCCAGCACGTCGGCGACGGGGGAGGGGCGGAATTCTCGCTCTCGGGCATCTGCTCGCCGCTCGTCTTCGCCACCCTTTCGGAGGAGACGCGTGCGAAGATCCTCTCGGGCAGAGGCAGCGACTATTACTACAACAAAAACTGGGGCAGAGGCTTCTCGCACGAGACGAATGAAAACAACTACGACGACGCGCTCGCCAATGTCAACTTCGAAGAGCAGTGGCAGACGGTGTACGATAACGGGAGCATCAACCTCGTGTTCGTGACGGGCTGGAACGAGTGGGCCGCCCAGCGGCAGGTGGGGGATCCCGTGCTCGGCAGTACCTACGGCCGCTTTATCGACACCTTCGACATGGAATTCTCCCGCGACATCGAAATGATGACGGGCGGATATCTCGACAACTGTTTCCTTCAGCTCGTGAAGAACATCCGTACCTACAAGGGGAGCGGATCGAAGAAGATCGAGCTCGCCGCGACGGAGAAAGACCTTCATAAGCTCGAAAACTGGGCGGATGTGCCCGCGTATGCCGACCTCGTGAAGGAGACGGAACCGCGCAGGGCGATCGGTGCCGGTGAAAACTTCTACGAAAACAATACGGGCAGGAACGACATCCGCGAAGTGCGCGTCGCGACGACGGAGGAGGATATTTACTTCCTCGTCTCCACGGTGGACGACATCACCGCCCGCACGGCGGGGGATACCCGTTACATGAACGTCTGGCTCGGGATCGAAGGGCAATCGGGCGGCTGGAACGGCTTGCAATACGTCGTCAACCGCACGGCGGACGGGAAAACCGCCTCTGTCGACAAGATCGAAAACGGTTCGTTCACGAGAGTGGGCGACGCCGAAGTGACGATCGACGGAAGATTCATGCTCGTGAAGATCCCGAAGAGCGCCGTCGGCGTGAAGGGAAACAGCTTCGGGCTCCAATTCAAGGTCACCGACAATCTCCAGAAGGATTTCGATATCACCGACCTCTACACCAACGGCGACTGCGCTCCCATCGGCAGGATCAAGTACAGCTACTACGCGAACTGAGGAGGTTTTATGGCGTTATACCGAAAAGCAGCGATCATGTTGAGTCTTCTTCTTGCCTGTACCGCGGCGGGTTGCACGCTCGGCAAAGGAAGCTCCGCGGGCGGGGAAAATCCCACGCCTTCGGAACAGCCGCCGAACATCGATCCGCCCGAAAAGGATCCCCCCGAAAAGGATCCGCCCGAAAAGGATCCCCCCGATACTCCGCCCGCTCCCACTTACGAATACGGCGAGAACTGGTCGGATCCCTACGATGCGGACTACACCCGCTCCCTCCTCGCCATGGGGGATCAGGCGTTCACGCTGAGCCAGCTCTCGGGGCTCGATTCATTCCGCCGTACCCGCACGCCCAACAGCGGCAACAAAGAGGGGAAATACGTCGGGATCTTCTACTTCCTCTGGCAGAACGAGGGGAACGGTCTGTACGATATTTCCAAATTACTGGAGAAATACGACCCGACGGATACCGAAAAGAATCCGCTCTGGGCAGTTACGGGGAGCGACTATTACAACAAAGACATCTCGCCGATGCACGCATTCCACTATTTCGAGGAGCCCCTCTACGGCTACTATGCCTCGACGGACAAGTGGGTGATTATGCGGCATCTCGAACTTCTCACCTACGCGGGGGTGGATTTCCTCTACCTCGACTACACGAACGCCAATTCGGCAAAAGTCACGGATGAGCCCGCGAACATCTACCCCGAAGCGACCTACGCCCTGCTCGACTGCATCCTCGAATTGCAGAAGAAGGGGATCGACTGTCCGAAGATCGTTCCCGTCGTCTGCAATCCCGATACGGGCGGGAAGAATGTTTCGCCCAATCAGCGGCGCGCGAACGTCGTCGAGTGGGTGTACAACAACTACTACGCAAAGGACAACTTCAAATACAGATCCTGCTGGTTCACGGCGGACAGGACGCATAACCCTTCGGGCAAGCCGCTCCTTGTGAGCTACACGATCGACCGCAACGATTTTACGAACAAGGACGCCTACGACGCATTCTGGCTCCGCAACGTCGTCTGGCCGACGAGGGTGAACGAGAGTTCGTACGAAAACGGCTTCCCGTGGATGGATTACGAACTTCCGCAGGCGAATTACGACGGGTTCATGAACGTCTCCGTTGCACAGCATACGGGCGGAAACTGGTCGTCGGAAGCATACCTTGCAGAGAGCAGGAATCCGACCTTTTTATACCGCGGCAGGGGCGCGAAAGCATCGGATAGGTATGCCGCCGATTCCGCCGACGTGGAAGACGCGATCTACGGGATCAACTTCAGCGACCAATGGCGCAACGCACTCAATGCGACGGACGACAGGGAACCGTGGGTCGTGACCGTGACGGGCTGGAACGAATGGACGGCGCAGAAGCTCGATCAGGGCTTGGGACGTGCGACGTTCGTCGACACCTTCTCGATCGCCTTCTCCCGCGATGCGGAGATGATGCGCGACAAGGGCGGCTATTCCGACAATTTCTATATGCAGATCGCTTCGAATGCCGCCAAGTTCAAGGCAAAGGCCTCGGAGCGCAAATCGGACGCCGCAATGTGGCAGCGCACGTCGCTCATGATCGACGACCTCGCCGCATGGGAACTTGTCGAAGGCAAATATCTCGACCTCTCGGGCGACGCGATGATCCGCGACAAAGACAGCGTCGGGCATGTCTATCATTATACAGACGACTCCGCCCGCAATGACATCGAATATCTCAAATTCGCCAACGACAGCGAAAATCTCTACGTCCTCGTCAGCACCAAGGACAACGTCACCCCGTACGAAAAGGGGGATGAGTGTTGGATGAACCTCTACCTCTCCACGACGACGAGGGGCTGGCAGGGGTACGATTTCGTCATCAACCGCTCTCCCGACGGGAAAACCACCTCGATCGAGGCGCTCTCGGAGGACGAAGATGGGAAGATCGTCGCAACGCCGCTCGAAGCGCGGGCGGAATATTTCGTAAAGGACAATTTCATCGCCTTCTCCATTCCGCTTGAAGCGATCGGCGTCACCTCGAAGGACGTCATCGGCATCAAGGCTTGCGACAATATCTTCGGCGTGAAGCGGACGGAATCGGACGGCGAGACGCCCGGAAACGACGGCGTCGGCGTGTATGAGTTCGGCGACATCGAAGCCTTCTACTGCGGCGGCGACTGCGCCCCCATCGGACGGCTCAATTACAGTTACAGGCTCGGCTATTGACCCGCCCGCCCTTGTCATTTAGAGCGGAGTCGAGAAAAAAATCAGGAATTTTTAAGGAGGAAACCTTATGAAAGTTATGAAAAAATGGAAACTTGCGGCTGCCTCGATGCTTGCAGCATGCTGTATCGGCACCGCAGCGGCGGGCTTCGCGCTCGCGGGAGGCGGTACGGCCGCGTCCGTCAGCGCGGCGGAGCCGTCGGAAACGGTGTGGGTCGGCGCCCCCGCTGCCCCGGTTGACGGTGTGGCTGTCTGCAATCAGTCTGTTGTCTTGCTCAATACGACGGACATTTTACAGCTGCCCAACAGTACAGGCGTCTTTTATATGTACTACAACGACGCCAGCGATTGGTGCGGATTTTCTTTCCGTAACGGCAAGGAAGCCAACGGCTATGCATGGAACATGAGCGGCGGTGCGACGCTGGAAGCGTTCCCTTGGCATTCCATCTGTTTCCACGGCACGAATCAGGACATGATCCTGAACGACAGCCGCCGTATCAACCAGGCAAACGGCGGCACGTTCGGCGGGGTCAACGGGATCGAAGGGGAAAACTTCCTCAACGGCATGATCCCTGTCGAAGTGCACATCGGCAAAGGCAAGGCACAAAACGATCCTTCCTATATTAAAATCGGCGGCGTAGAGCTCAAACATCAGCACGATCCTTCCCTCTCCGTCACAGAGGCGGGTACCCGTGCCGATACGGGCAGTTGTGTGGAACTCACTTCTTCCATGTTTACGAATGGCTGTTATCTCGCCGTCCACTATAATAAGGGTTCGAAGGAGCCCGTCCAGGAATATGCGGTCTCCGATGTCGGAAGCATCCTCACGACCGATGCGAACATGAACAAGAAGCAAACGCATCAGGCGGGCGACTTCCAGCAGGATCTCACGGCGACCCTCTCCTCCGCGGAAAATGTGTTTGCGGGGGAGGATTATAAGGTAACTGCGAAAGTCAATGGATACGATTTGCCCGCAGAAGCTGTGACGGTCAAGAAAACCGACGACAACACCGCATCGGTGACCATCAGCAAAACGGTGCTCAACGCCATCGACAAGTCGCACCTGAAACCCTCGACTTATTTCACCATCCACGTGGAGAATGGGGACAAGGATTACGGCAGCGCGGTCGTCGGGACGAATATCATCTTCGAAGAGGCGCCCGTTTATGCGGAAGGGTCCGAAGAAAAGACGCTCACGAAAAAAGAGCCGTTCACCTATACCTTCACCTACTCGGGATCCGAGAACCCCTTAGAGAGCATGACGGTCACTTATGTCATCTCTACAGCACCCTCTGAACTCGTGAAGGACATCGATTTCACCGTAACGAAGGGCGAAAACGATCAGTACACCGTCACGATCACGCAGGAAGGCGTAGATAAGATCTTCAACGGGCATGTCGCCGCAAACATCACGCTTACGTTCGGGCCGCACACCTTCCGTTCGTCCGCGTTTATTGACGGGCAGGTCACAGAGTACGGCGTCCGTCTGCGCGAAGGCATCGACTATGTCGGCGAACCCAAGATCGATGGATACTATGTGAACGCAAAGATCCATAAGATGGATACTTCCATCCTTGCGTCCCGCGTCTTCTATGAGAAGCCCGTCGATGTGACGGAGCCGATCTTCATCGAATACGGCACCCTTGATGTTTCTGTCGAATGGATGCTCATCTCCCTCATGTCCAGCCCCAAGATCTCCGAGACGTTCTCCAATGAGATCGGTCCCGCGCAGGGCAACATCGTCTCCTTCATCATGTTCGGTCAGGGCAGAAGCAACATGCAGGGCATGACGGGTACGTTCAAGAACGGCAATACGATCGAGCATGCCGCGAACACCAACATGAAGAACAACATCGTCGAGATCAAACTCGGCGCAACGAACGCGGCAGACGGCTATGTGAAAGTCAACGGCCAAAAGGTCGAAGGCGCCGAGCTCGACAGGACGCAGCAGGACTTCCCGAGCGGAAAGGCATATATCGGCTTCTTCTTCAACAACAAAGTGGGGCCCTTCGACTTTACCTGCAACACGCACATCAACGCCGTAGCGATCACCTCACCGCAGGCGGACAGCGCTTATAAGATGGACCTCGGCAAGGCGAAGGATTTCTCTGTCGACCTTGTGAATACGAGCGGCAACCTCAAACTGGAAGACGAGAGCGGCAAGGAGATCCCTTCCTCGCAGTACAGCTATGCGGACGGGAAACTCACGATCAAGGCGGAGTACTTCTCCTCCAAGTCCTATGTCAAAGACGGACAGATCTTCATCTGGGATAACGAGAAAGAGACGGGTACCGCCTTCAAAATGGAATACACTAACAGCGAAATGAACAATGCGAGGATCGTTTACGCCGTCAAGGGCGGCACGGCAAACGCAGAGTTCGATCTCGGGCTCAGCGGCGACGCTACCGTCTCCGTCACCCAGAGGGGCGAACCCGTCTCCGAGGACAATTACACCGTCGAGGGCGGCAAGTTCATCGTCAAGGCGGCATCGATCCCCGCAGAAGTCGGTGCGTACGAATACCTTGTGAACGCAAACGGAAAACTCTATCCCTGCTATGTCTATGTAGACAACTTCGTAAACGGCTATGCGGCGGCGGCGGGCACAGGCGCTTCCGAAAAAGGCTATACACTTACGGATCTGACAAGCGTGACGGAGGCAAAGACCTACGACCTCAGCAAAGGCTTCAAGGCCGGGATCGACTTCACGGCCGTCGGAGAGTACTATGAACGCGGCGTCAACGAAAAGGCGACGAGCGTGACCTTCAGATTCTACGATCCCGTCTCCGGGGTGACTCTTGTCGTCACCGTGTATGCGAACTTCCCGGACGATCAAGTCTCCTCGAGTACACAGGCGCTCTTCATCTCCTTTGCCCTGTATGATGCAGAAGGAACGAAACTTCCCGGCGGGAACGACAGACCCGTTGCACCTACGGACGGCAACAACAGCGCCTTGGGCGTGCATGCATTCGAGATCGCGGAAAAGAGCGGCGGGCTTACCATCACCCTTGCGGGACGTCCCTACAGCATTAGCGCAACGAACATGGGTAGCTTCAACATGAAGGCTTGCGTTATGACCGTGACGACCGAAAACTCCGTGAGCGGTTCCGCTCTGAAAGTTACCTTCGGCGATGTGACCCCCGGCGGCAGCACGACGCCCGGCGGTGGCAGTGATAACCCCGGCGGCGGCAGCGATAATCCCGGCGGCGGCAGCGATAATCCCGGCGGCGGCACGACCCCCGGCGGCAACGAGAACGGCGACGGTTCTTCCGAGGAAGGCGGCTGCGGTTCTGTGATCTTTGCGGGCTTCGGCGCGGCAGTCGCGGCGCTCGTGCTTGCGGTCGGCGCGGCAGTCCTTGTCATCCGCAGAAAAGAAAACAATTGATCCGATCGGATCGGGCTTAACAAATAAGATCCGCCTACGGGTGGATCTTATTGTCAAGCTGAGGTAGCCCATGAAAACGGTTTGCAAAAAATCAGTTCTGTTTTCGTTCCTCTTAGTCTTTGTCTTCGGCGTGCTCTTTGCGGCCTCTCCCCGTACCGTGCATGCGGCGGGGGAGCTCACACTGAATAAGCCCGGGCTCGAGCTTATTGTCGGGGAGTCCGATCTTCTCAAGGCGGAGGGCGAAGACGTCGTCTGGAGCAGTGCGGATGAGACCGTCGCCACCGTGACGAAGAGCGGCGTCGTCAAGGGGATCTCTGTCGGAGAGACTTCCGTCACCGCCG
>CANRIY010000033.1 GCA_947630775.1 uncultured Clostridia bacterium
TCTCGCTCTGCGCCGCGGCGCTTGTGTGCGCTTCGGTCTTTTTCGCCGCGAGTGCGCTGTCAGAAGCATCCTTTTCCGCCCCCTGAGCGATACTTGCGAGCGAGGAAGTGAGCGTTTGAAGGGCTTCCGCCGCGGCGTTTGCGGTCTCGGCGTTTTCGATCGCCGCCGCTACAGAAGCGAGCTCGGCGGCAATGTTGCCCCGATAGGCCTCTTTGCGCTCGGAAGAGAGCGCATCCAGCGCATTGACGGCATTTTCTGCCGCTTCGGCAGCCTTTTCCGCCTGTGCGAGTTTGTCGTTCTTCGCATTCCGAAGGGCCGCCTTTGCGTTGATGTCCTTGATCGCTCTATCAAGCGTTGTGAGCTCGGATTCGATCGCACTTTGGTTTTCCGCGTCGAAGATATGGGTGGAAGCGAGCATGACCGCGTCTTGAAGCTCCTTATCGAATGCATTTTGCTCTTCCTCGGTGAGGAATGCCAAACCGTAGAGCGCGCTCTTTGCGGCATTGTACTTTCGGGAAAGTTCATCCTGCCTGTTCTTTGCCGCCGCTTCGTGTTCCGCATTGGCTTCGGCGGCGTCGGCTGCGGTCTTCTGCATTGCCGCAACGCAGGAAGCGAGCGCTTCGTCGACCGCTTCCACCGTCTTGGCATTTTCGATCGCCTGTCTTGCGGAAGCCGCTGTATTTTCGATTTCTTGAAGGAATTGTTCGATCTCTGCATCGCTGAGGAACTTGCCTTTGAGGCCGTTCACGCTATTTTTTGCATTCTCTGCGGCGGAACCGACAGCGGCGAGCGCATTTTGGACGCTTGCCTGCTTGCTCTCCTTGTTCGCTTCGCCAAGGACGCCTTCAAATTCTTCGAGCGCCGATTCGAACTCCGCAAAAGCTGCATCGATTGCGCCGAGGTCGCCCGCCGCCGTGATCTTATCCTTGGTCTCCTGCACGAGCGCGGTGATGCGGAGCGTGTAGATGTCTTTCTCTTCCTGCGAAATGTAGTCCTGCGCATTGATGACGTCATAGAACGCCTTCGCCGTCTCGGAAGTGAGGTCCTTCTTCGCCGTCTTGAAAGCGGTCTCGTTCTCGCCGTTCTTCTGGGCGGCGGCGCTCCTTACGGAGTCGGTCTGCGCCGTGAAAGCGGAGAGCGCGCGGTCCACGTCGTCTGCAGCGGAAGCCCTGCCGATCGCCTCTTCCGCCGTCGTCACCGCATCCGCAACTTGGCCGCAATAGTCGCTCTTTTCCTGTTCGGTGAGGAAGCCGAGCGATTCGATCTCCTCGGTCGCCGCGTGCTGTTTGGAGAGCGTCTCCTGTGCGCCGCGCTTGACTTGCGCAAGCGCATCGTCCGCCTTCGCCTTGGCGGTCTCCGCCTCGATTTCGGCCTTGCCTTCCTTCACGGCAGTCTCGATCGCCGCGGGGGTGGCGGCAGCAGCGATCTTTGCCGCCGCGGTTGCCTTTGCCGCTTCTATTTGATTGGTGAACGCGCTCTTTTCCGTATCGGTCAGATCGGTGAGCGCTTCGATTGCCGCGGCCGCGGCATTTGCGGCTTCGTCGAGGGCCGCATTCCTGTCTGCGGCGGTCTGCGATCTGACCTCTTCATTCTTCTTGGCCGCGTCTGCGCCGATTTGTTCGGCAACTTCAAGATGTTCTTTTTGCAATGCGGGAATTTCGGTCTCATCCGTTGCGGCGCGGATCCCGAGCGTTGCCGTGCGGAGGGCGTCGTTGAGCCTGTCGCTGAACGGCTTTCTCGTCTCCTCGGTGAGGAATGCGAGCGCCGCCGTCCGGGCACGGATCTCGTCGATCTTTTTGGTCACAACGTCGATCGCATCCGACATCGCCTTTGCAAGACGGTCGCCGCGGATCGCGTTGTCCGTCTCCGTTGCGCGGGCGCGGATCGCGTTGAGGTCGTGCTCTAAAGTCGCTTCCGCCTCCTCGACGCCGCTCACGGTGAGCGCCGCTTGGATCCCGCCGATCGCCGTTTGAAGTTTCGAATCGATCGAGCCGTCAAATTCGGTCCGATCCTTCTCGGTAAGGTACCTGAGCGCATCGATCTCCCCTTTGAGGGAAGCCGCGGCTCGCTCCGCCTTGGAGATTGCCGTCCCCTTTACTTCCGTTGCGGTGGTTTGGTTCAACGCCTGCGCCTCGGTGAGAATGCCCTCCGCGCCCGTGATGCTTTCCGTAAAGGCTTCCCTTTGCGCTTCCATATCATGCTTGGAAGTTGCCTCGGAAACGTTCTTCCTCGCCGCTTCGGCCGCCGTCTTTACTTTCGCCTTTGCGGCGGACTTTTGCTCGCCGCTGAGGAAGCCGAGCGCGTCGATTTCGGAATATGTTTCATTGGCGAAGCTGTCGATCTTTTCAATCGCGGCGGTTTTCGCCTCCGCGCCCTTTGTCCCGTTGCGCACGTTCGCCTCGCCGAGCGTCTTCTGCACGGCGGCGGAGAAGGTATCGGCGATGGAGATCACGTCCTCCGCCTTTGCGGCGGTGACGATCTGTTCTCTTGCCGCCGCGGCGGCATCGGCGATGCTCTTCGTGTACGTTTGAATCCATTCTGCCTCGAGGAAGTCGTATCCCCTCAGGGTTGTTTCCGAATTTGTCAGCGTAGACGCGATCAAGTTGTGCGCGGACGCCGTTTCGGCATCCATGCGGAGATTGGCGACTTCCCCGTAGAAGGAGGTGACCGCCGCCTTGATCTCTTTGATGTTTTCCGCGGTCTGAACGGTCTCAACTACCGACTCTTCCGCCTCTTTGAGCCGAGACTCGTACGTCTCCCTGTCGGCGAGGGTGAGCTCTCCGAATCTCTGCCGCGTGCTCTCCGCAAGGGCGGTGACGTAGCGGGAGATGATATCGTCGCGGGAGCCCTGCTCCGCCTCTTTGATCTTGGCGGCAAAGTCGCTCTCAGCCTCTGCTTTTTCCGCATCGATCTTCGCCTTTGCCTCCCGTACGGCGCTTTCGACTTCGGTGAGATACCCGTTGTCCTCGTCCTCGGGGATCTCGGTGATTTCGGAGAGGGCGGCGCTGAGAATGGAAGCGACGGAAGTGACTTTTTCATCGGCAAACGCCGTGAGTTTTGTGATGAGTTCCTCGTTAGAGAGGATGATGCCGTCCGCGCGGATCTCTTCGGTACTTGCCTGAAGGAGCGCCTTGATCTCTTCCGTGACCTTAGCGGCATGGTCCATCAGGTCGTTGCAGCGATCGGGCTCATCGGGGCCGTCCTTGACGACGCCGAGCTTGCTGTTGTTGTATCCTTCCGCCTGAAGGTAAACGATCCCTTCCATGTAGAGTTCGAAGGAAATGACATGCCCGTTGATCTCTTGGATCGCCTCGGCGAGGGCTTCCTCCGTGGAAGATTTCGGCTCGACCGCATTGATTTTTTCTACGGTCTCTTTAAGACTTGCGTCGATCCTTTCTGCAAACTCGCTCTTCATGCCCGAGGAGAGATAGCGGAGCGCTTCGATCTTCCTCTTGGCATTGTCCGCAAAACCCGTTGCATTCGTGACCGCGTTCCCCTTTTTCAGGGCGAGACGGTCGCCTTTGCACTCGATGACGACGTTCTGCATCCGTTCCAGCGCGTCATCGACAAACCGCTGGTAATCGGCTTCGACGGTTGCCTCGATCGTGTCCTGCGCCTCTTTGCCGATCTTCCCGATCTCTTCCCGCGCCTCTTGGATCACGGTCGATCCCTCTTCGTCCGCCATACCGTCGAATGCCCTCAAAGCGTCCTGCATGGCGGAGGCGACGGCGTTCTTTGCGGCGTTCTTTGCGGCACGGGCGAGGGCTTCGGCGAGGATCTTATTTGCCTCCGATTCGAATTGCTGCCTTGCGGCGCGCATTTCCTCAAAGGAAACGGTCTTATTGATCGTTTCGGTCGCAACATTTGCGGCCGCATTGACATTGCCCGTGTACTTCGCCCGCTCTTCCACCGAAAGGGTGAGGGTGGGCGCGCTGATCTGATCGGTGACCGACTTCAAGAGGTCGTTGATCTCCGTCCTGTTTTCCATACGCCACTCTTCGACGGTGTTGCCCGCGCTCTCGTCCGCCTCATATGCATGCCCTTCGATGTAGGCGATGATATTGACGGTGAGGTTTTCCGTGACGGTGATCTGGTCGCCGAGCATGATGTTGAGCCTGATCTTTTCGGGCTCCCCGTCCTCCCCCGCCCTCGGATTGGCGGAGATAAGCTGGTAGCTCGTGAAGGAATACTTGCTGTTTTCGTCTAAATCCTCATAGCCGCGGACCGCCTCTTTGAGCAGGCTGTTCGTGGGGTCGGTGAAGGTGAGCGTCGAGCCGTAGAGCACCGTTTCGGTGCGGAAAGGCACTTCGTTGCACTCATAGCTGATCGTGTAAGTATTCCTCTCGACATAGGCGACGACGAGATAGGAGTAATCTTCCACTTTGAAGGTGTATCCGTCCGCCGCCTTGGGATCGAGCGTTTGCCCGTTGAACACGAGGCTCGTCAGGTGATATCCCTCGGGAATGGGCAAAAGGTCGAGCGTATAGTCTGTATCGTAAGCGATGTATGAGAACACGCCGTCGCCGATAAAGTGGCCGCCCGTTTCCGTGAGCCCGTCGTCGTAGACCATATAGCAGATCATGGACGTCTCTTCGATGACTTTTGCAACGAGAACAAGGTCCGACGTGACCGTATAGGTATTGAAGTCGACAAGATTTTCGGAATGGGTGCCGTCCGAATTGCGGATATAGTATCCCTCGATGAATCCGCCGAAGGGCACATAATCCTCATCGTTGCAGCTCTCCCATGTGAGCTTGGAGCCGTAGGCGACCGATCTTGTCGCAAAGTAGAGCGACGGACGGCCTTCCTTGCCTTCGACCATATACTGAACGGTGAATTTCTTGACGATGACTGCCCGATAGGTGCGGGCCTCCGACGCGCGGAAGGACTTCGCGGGCTGATACGTCTTTGTGACGGTTTTCCCGCTCGCGTCCACCGTTTCGAGCTCCCAGCCGTTGTGGGCATAGCCTTCGATATCAAACTTGGGAAGGGTGTATTTTTCGCCCGGCATCGCATAGAAGGTCTGCGACTGTGCGCCGTTGTAGGTTTCGTCAACTTTGAACTCAATGCGGAACTTCTCGCTGACGACCGCATCGAAGATGACGTCCCCCGTCACGTCGAATTTTTCGCCGATCTTGTGGACGGTCTCTTCGCCCTCCCGCCATTCGGTCACGTACCACTTCTGGTCCTTATTGCCCGTGAACGATTCAAAGGTAAACGAACTGCCCGGACGGTAGTGCCTGATCTCCGTCTCGGTCTTGTTTTCGTCGATCTTGATGTTGAATGTGACGGTATAGGAGTCGAGCTCGATGGAGATCTCCCTCCGCTCCGCATCGTATTTGGGCGTCTCGTTGTTTTCGCCGACGAACTTCTTCGCATATTCTTCGCCGAGCGTCACATTCGCGCCCGCGGAGAGAATGACGAGATGCGCCTCCTGCGAATCGGTATAGACGACGATGCCGCTTTCGTTTTGGAAGATCGATTCCGCATTGAGGTTGACTTTGCCCGAGATCTCGCGGAAAACAGCCCCGTGGATCGTTCCGCCGTCGAGATTGACGGCCGCGCCGCCGAGACGTACGGCAAATTTGGTAGAATTTTCGAGAATATTTGCCTCGAAGTGCTCCACCTGCCCGTGGAGCGTCACCGCGGAGCCCTCTTCGGAGATGTTTCCGCTGATTTCGGGAAGTTGTCCGAGATTGTCGCCGACATCGCAGGGTTTGGCATAGAACGGCCTTGCGGCGCCCGAACTGCGCCAGTAGCAGAATGCCGCGCCGTCCGTCTTTGCCTCGTTTTCCGTGAAAGAGCCGCCGTAGAGTTCGACCATGCCGTCCGCATAGAAGCCGCCGCCCTTGCCGTCCGTGCGGTTCTTCGTAAAGGTACAGCCGTGCACGTACATCACGCCGCCCGAGACGTTTGCAAAGCCGCCGCCGACCGATTCCGCGGTGTTTTCTTCAAATGTACACTCCGTGAGATGGACCGTGCCCGTATTGTAGAGCCCGCCGCCCTCGCGCGCGGTGTTGCCCCTGAAGGTACAGCCTTCGAAGTTGATGTCGGAACCTGCCCTATGCGTGACGCAGACCGCGCCGCCGAGACGGGCGGAGTTGCCCGAAAACACCGTATTTTTCACGGTGAGTTTCGTGCCCTTGAAGTGGAGCGCGCCGCCCATCGAGTCGTTGCCGTATTTGTACATGCCGTCTTGGAACGTACAATTCTCAACGGTGAGGTCGCCCGCCTCGACGAGCACGAGGGAGCCGTCCGACTCGATCTTGAAGCCGTCAAGAACGATCCCGATGAGGGTGAGCTTGCCGAAATGATTTTCTTCGCGGAACTCGTTGCTCCCCTCTTCCGTTTCGACGGTAAAGGACTGCTCCACGACCTTGAAAATGGGCTCGGAGCCGCACTTTGTGATCCTGAACTTCTTTGCGGAAGTTTCATCCGACTTGATGGTGAGCGCTTTATCGATGAGGATCCCCGATTCGTAGGAATCCTTCAAAAGGATGATCGTATCATTATCCTTTGCGGCAGCGACCGCCTCCGCGACGGAGTTATACACCGTCCCCGTATTCTCGATCTTGCAGACCTCGGTGATCGCCTCGCTGTCGCGCGTGTTTGCGTCCCCGGGGGCGGAGTGGTGCAGGGCGCGGTCGTATGCGACGAGCCTGTATGTAGGCGGGGCCGCATATTCGTGAGGGTCGGAGAACATTCTGCCGTAGGTGAACCCGACGACTTTCCATGTCTCTTTTCCGTCCACCATCTCCTTGACCTGCACCTCGTAGCCGAGATGTTCGGGCTTTCCGAAGTTCTCCTCATCCAATCCGATCATGAGCGAGTAGCTCTTCCCGCTCTGGTTGATATTGAGAATGGAAGGCGCCTTCATCTCTTCGGTATAGAGTGCGCCCTTGTCGAAACCTTCGTCGAAGCTGGGATTTGCCGCATAGGACTTTCCGTCATAGCGCTCCCACCATTCGGCGGCGTCGAGATACCACAGTTTGGGCTGAGGTTCATTGGAGAAGAGCCCCTTCTCCCTGCCGAGCGTCATCATGCGCTTGAAGAGCGGAGAAGAATCTTCGTAAGTAAAGATCGGATTCCCGCCCGAGAGATTGTAGCCCCACCGCTCGAAGTAGTAGCTGAGGTCGATGCCCGTGACGATCGAGGAGAGGAAGATCTGCTTTTCCGTCGCATTGATCGACTCGTCCGATTTCCGCTCGTCTTTGACGATCTCATAGAGGTTGTAATACCGATAGTAATTTTCGAGCTTGGTCCAGTAGCCCGGGAAATAGCTCTCGATGAGCCACCAAATCGTAAAGTTCAGGCGGTTGGTGTTGAAATAGCTGTCCATATGCTCGTCGGGCGAGAGCTGTGCAAGGTTCTGCGCGAAATCGCCGCGCGACGCGATCTTTTCGAGCACCGTCTCGTCGAACTTGGAGATCATATTGTTGGAGCATTCGCCGACAAGGCGCTCCGAAATATCGAGCATGTGCCCGATCTCATGGGAATAGCCCCAGCCCCAACCTTGACCGATGAGCCCGCTGCCGTCCCAGCCGACCTGAATGCCGACATGCTCGGGAGCCGCGTATGCCGCGCCCCACGGTTGCATGAGACGAACGTTGACGGACAACCATTCGTTGCGGGAGTCGTACTTCCCGTAGACGGATTTGAGCTTTGCCTCAAATTCAGGTGAACCGACCGTCTCGCCCTTTTCCAAAAAGACGACGCCGTCGTACATGAGGAGCTTTTTGACATAATCGTCCCAGTTTTCGCAGGCCTCCTGCGGATCGTAACCGAGCTCGTTGTAGTAATAGTTGCCGCGCGTCGCCTGCACGGTGAGGGTCATGCGGTCGCAGACGACTTCGGTGACGTCCACCACCGTATAGTTGAGCGTGTCGCCGTTGTCGATCTTATCCTGCTCGACGAGTTCCGCATAGTCCGCAAGATCGGAAAGATATGCGTCCACATCGCCGCCCTTGCGGAAGGTCGGGATCGCCGTGCCGCCCTCGATGTAGATCTTGACGTTTGCGGACTGCTGCGGTTCCGTCCTGCCATCGGGTCTATCTTCTTCTTTGGGAAGATAGGGATTGACAAGGTAGATAGGGCCGCCCGACGGGACCGCTTCCCCGTTGTTGTCGTGACAGCCGTAATACTGTAACGACGGCGTAACAATAATATTTCTGCCGCGGCGCAGAGAGTAGTTTCCGCTCTTCCAATTCAACATCGCGGTGCCCCAATGCTGTGAGAACACGAGCGAAGGGAGCGGATCGTCCTCATCTGCTTCCACATAGATGGTGAGCACATCGCCGGGACGGGCGCTGACGCCCGTTGCCTGACGGTTGGTGCCGAAGTTGGAGAATTTGAGGGTGTTGCGCGCATACCCCGCGACGTCGCCGTGGCGGCCGAGAAGGTTGGTCGAATCGGGCGCCGTCCCCATCTCGCGGCGGGGATCCAAAGAGAGCGCCTTGTTGTAGATCTGCGAGGCGCGGTTCAACAGGGGGTCGAGGAAGGACTCCCAAGAGGCAAGTTTCGTGGATTTTGATTGCAACGATTCGCGGACCGCCTTGACAGTGTCTTCATTCACGTCGTCTTTGAGTTTGAGCTGGGCATAGTCGGAAAAGAGGCCGAGGGCGCTTTCAACGTCCTTATCCTCGGGCTGAAGGAAGACGATCTCGGCGGCGGAGGCATTTTTGACGCCGCTGTGCATCGGGGCGTCTTTCCACTCCAAGCGGATCGCCGTCATCTCGGTCGGCTTGTCGAATTTAATGTAGACGGTGCTCCCCGTCGCATTGCTCTTGATGGACCCGAAGTGATGGAATTCCGAATTGTCGTAATCTTTTGCTCCGTGATAGGAGACTTCGAGATCGGTAAAATATCCCCTGCCGCTGCTCTCCGCCTGGTAGAGAAATCCTTCCAGATTATAAACGTCCTTAAAATAAAAGGTCGCGGTGATGGAAGCCGAAGTATCGCTGATGCTCGCCTTCGAACGCCATGCGGTGCCGAAGTTGCGGTCGAGCACGTTGGAAAGAGACCCGCTTCCCGCGTCTCCGTTCGTATCGGAGTTCTTGATCGCGGACGCGGGCACACCGTAAGCGTCGATGTACGACCCGATGAGATACTCGCTGTTCGCATCGAGTTTCTGCATGGTGAGATGTTCCCCCGTCGCGCTGTCGTCCGCAAGGACGAACAAATTGCCGCTAAAGAGGAAATAGACCCCCAGTGCGAGACAGACTGCAGTCACCGCCGCAAGAAAAACTGTAAGAAGCCTCTTTTTCTTTGTCATAACCTT
Organism: uncultured Clostridia bacterium; assembly: GCA_947630775.1. Classification (GTDB taxonomy): domain Bacteria; phylum Bacillota; class Clostridia; order Christensenellales; family Borkfalkiaceae; genus Gallimonas. Next base: position 9,278 of record CANRIY010000033.1, read on the forward strand.
GCTCCTTTTCATGCTGAAAAGCCATTTTATATTTTATCATATTTATCTCTGCTTTACAATCGAAAATCGAACTTTTGAGGGATGAAATTTATTTTCACAGAGTCCCCTGCACCCTTACGGTTGAGACGGCACGCATACTTTATCAATTGATACCAAAGCGGCGGGAGAGGCAACAGCCTCTCCCGCCGCTTTGGTGCGGATGACAGGACTTGAACCTGCATGGTCTCCCACAGGAACCTGAAACCTGCGCGTCTGCCAATTTCGCCACATCCGCATGTTGCTCCCATTTTGATACGGCGGAGCTGCCGAAGCGGGAGATCGATCCCCGCAGATCAAGCCGAAAATTCGGTCTTGACGATCTTTTCGCCCGAAGTGCCGTCAAGAAGCCAGACTTTTCCGCCCGCCGAAAGCGTTTTGACGGGCTTGCCGTCCGCAAATTCGATGGCGGCGTCGTTCTCAACGCCCCAAGCGCGATACCTATTATACATCACAATTTCATCGAAGTCAAGCATTCTTTCATTGTAATGCGGAGAAATTTTCCCGTTGAGCCACCCGAGCCCGCGGTACATCGCATAGCCGCTCTCGAGCACCGAGTCCGAATACATATCTTCAAACCAGCAGATCCCGCCCGCCGAGATCCCCGCAATTAAAACGCCCCGCCCGTACGCCTCTTCGATAAGGCCGAGAAGTCCCGTCTTTTTCCAATGCTCGAGCATGAACACCGTATTCCCGCCGCCGACGTAGAGAAAATCCGCCTGCAAAAATTTTTGCCGCATTTTTTCGGGGTCGAACGTCCGCCCCACCGTGAGCGCAACGTCCGTTTTCAGCCCGAAGATCCCCGTGTATACTTTATGGAACGTATTATAGTACGGCATGCAGTCGTGGCTTGCCGTCGGAATGAAGATCCCCGTCGCGCGCCTGTCCCCCGCCGCCTTTTTCGCCTCTTGGGCGATATATGCGTCGATCGCGAGTTTTTCGGGTTCGCTCTCGCGTCCCTTCCCCTGCCCTCCGCCGATGACGAGGATGCGCTTACTCACGGCTCTCCTCCTTGCCCGCGGGCGCTTCTTCCTCTTCGTCCGCCGAGATCCCTGCCGTCTTGTCGACGGGAAGGGCGAAAATGACGCCGCAGGCGGGCGTCTTCAGCCCGACTTTTTCGGAGAGCGCGTCCATGATCGCCTGCGTACGCTCCTTCTTGGTGAGGATCATCAACATCTCCTGTTCGGGGAGAAGGGAGACGCCGACGAACTGCTCCGCCTTTTGGTTCTCGGTGGCGCGGGCGCGGACGACGGTGCCGCCCGAAGCCCCTGCGCCGCGTGCGGCTTCCATCGCTTCGTCTGCGTTTCCCGCCCGCACCGAGACGATGACGAGATCGAATCTCCTGTCCTCTTTCTTCATGATCTTTTCCTCCATCGTCTTACTTTCAGCCGCTTCCAAAATTCCGTCTGCGACCTTTTCGGAGACACCCGCAAGGGGAATTGTAAATAAGATCCCCTTCCCGGCGAGATACAGTGACATTTGCTTTCTCAGCTCGCGCATGATCCGCGCCTCGTCCGTCTCGGGAATGAGCGAAAACAGGATGGTTTTCTCCGTTTCGCCAATCCCGAGGTAGTCTAAAAGCGCCGATTTTGCCGTGCCGTAGCCCGTAAATGTGAAGCTCAGCGCGACGGAGAGATCGTTTAAGATCTGTTTGACCTTGCGTCCGCTGCCGCTGTTGACGACGCCGACGAGAAGTTTCGGGCGTGCGAGGCGCTCCTGCTGTTCATGCGGCGTTTTGAGAAACCCCATGCGCGTTGCGACCGCCTTGACGGGCACGAATATCGTCTTTTTCTCCATATCAGTCCACCTCGTAGATCAGGATCCTGTCGTCCGCCGCAAGGAAGGTCTTTTTGATCCTGTTCGTCTTGATCTTATAGGCGATCCCCAAGATTTGGATGGAGATGAGCGGGGTAAGCGCGACGAAAGCGACACACCCGAACGCCTGCGTCATGATCGCTTCGGGGGCTAAGAGATTGCATGCCCCGATCGCCATGGGCAGGACGAACGAGGAGACGAGCGCGCCGCTCGCGACGCCGCCCGAGTCGAACGCGATGCCCGTAAAGATCGGGGGTGTAAAAAAGGTGAGAAGGAGCGCGATCGCATAGCCCGGGATCAGGATCCACATGATGTTGATCCCCGTGAGGATCCGCGTCATCGCAAGCCCCAAGGAAATGCACACGCCGATGCAGAGGGCGGTCTTCATGGTCGAAGCGCGGATGGCGCCCGCGGAGAGCCGCTCTACCTGCTTATTCAGCACATGGACGGCGGGTTCCGCCGCAACGATGAAGTATCCGAGCAACATCCCGACGGGGATGAGGAGCCAGCCGCCGTATTTCCCCGCAAGTGCTTCGCCGATCTGTCTGCCGACGGGCATAAAGCCGACGTTTGCGCCCGTCAAAAACAGAACGAGCCCGAGGAAGGTATACAAAAATCCCACGAAAATGCGGACGAGCTGCCGCCCGCGGATGGAGCGCGTGAAGAGTTCGAAAAACAGGAAAAAGACGACGATGGGCGCAATGGCGACCGCGACTTCTTTTGCATATGTGACAAAACCGTGCAGATACTCGGCGACGGCGCCCCCCGTCGTGCCGATCTCCGTCAAGGGTGTGACGACGTATTGAACATTTTCGATCTTGAAGATGATGCCGAGGGTAAGCACAGCGATAATGGGCCCCACACTCGACAGGGCGACGAGCCCGAACGAATCGCTCTCGCCGTCCTTCCGGATCGAGGACACGCCCACGCCCAGAGAAATGATAAAGGGCACCGTCATGGGACCCGTCGTGACGCCACCCGCGTCGAACGAGACCGCCCAGAAGTCGGGCGATACAAAGATGCTGAGTATAAAAGCGGCGGCATAAAAACATATCAAAAGCCACGACAGCCTGATCCTGAACACGATGCGGAGCATCGCAATGAGCAAAAACAGCCCCACTCCCACCGCAACGGTGAGGATGAGGAGATAGTTGCCGAGCGGCGTCTTTTCGGCGACGGCGGGGACCTGTGAAGCGAGGATCTGCAGATCGGGCTCCGCGACGGTCACAATGATCCCGATCACGAAGGACAGGAGCGCGATGAGCGAAACTTTCCGCGACCGCGTCATGGCGGTACCGATGTTTTCGCCGATGACGAGCATGGACATATCGGCGCCGAGCGTAAAGCTCCCCATGCCGACGATGAGCAAAAGGACGCCCGCAAGAAAGAGGACGAACGTCCCCGTATTGAGCGGAGCGACCGTCACGGAAAGAACGATGATGATGAGCGCGATCGGCAGGACCGAAGTCAGGGATTCGACGGTCTTATCACGGAGCGCCTTGTTCCTCATGGGCGGTCCCCCCTGTTATTTCATATATTTCTTTTCGATCGCGGCAATCTTGTCGATCCGCCTCTGATGCTTTTCGAGATGAGAAAATTCCGTTCCGAGGAAGGTCTTTACGATGTCGAGCGCGAGATTGACGCCCACGATCCCCCCGCCGAGGGCGAGGATGTTGGCGTCGTTGTGCTCACGGGTGAGCCGCGCGCACGTTGCATCCGTGCAGAGCGCACAGCGGATCCCTTTCACCTTATTTGCGGCGATAGAGATCCCGATCCCCGTCGTGCAGACGAGGATCCCCCTTTCGCACTCCCCTCTTGCGACCGCCTCCGCCGCCGACAGGGCAAAATCGGGGTAATCGCAGGAATTTTCGTCCGTTGTGCCGAAATCGACGGTTTCATAGCCGTTTTCCGTAAGATAGTTTTTGACGGTTTGTTTGAGAGCGAATCCGCCATGGTCGCTCGCAAGTGCGATTTTCATATGAAACTCCTTTTTTGTTTTTCGCTCGATTTCTTTGCTCGTCCGCGCCTTATGGGCGCGTGCTCCCAAATAAATACGAGCGAGGAATGTAGCATTTTTGGGATATAAAGTCATCCTCTTTTTCGCTTGTCACAACATTAAGCCGAAAGGGTTCGGCAAATTGGGTCGCCCACGGCGGAAGTGAATTCCGCCTAAGGCAAGTGATTTTATTTCGTTGAATTTCTTTTTCGTCTGCGCCTTTGGGGCGCATGCTCAAAAATAAATTCAACGAGGGGTTAGTTTTTTTGCCTTGTAAAAGCAATTCGGCCGTCCCTGTTCCGTTTCACACGACAATAAGCCGAAGGAGTTCGGCAAATTGGGTCGCCCACGGCGGAAATGAATTCCGCCTAAGGCAAGTGATTTAGAACTCGCCCCACCCCCCTACCCCCCTCCCACGGAGGGGGCTGCATGGCTCCTCCTTAGGAGGAGCTGTCACCGCAGGTGACTGAGGTGGGCATCTCGGCTCCCCTCATAGGGTCCTTCCTTAGGGATGGCGGGAAAAGGCGACCATTCTATTCTTGGAGCCTTTTCCGCCTGAGCTGTCACGCGCCCTTGCGTGACTGAGGGGTTTTGAGAACCCTATCCCCCGCTACGCGGGTACTGTCTCATGCGGGTAGAGACCCGCGTAACTTCGCGCCCGAGATGTCTCGACAAGCTCGACATGACAACGGGCGCCCGTGGCGCCCTTGGTAGCACAATAGAAGTGCGGGCGGGGCACCATGACATGAAACTGGTGCAATATAATGGAACAAAAGAGGATGGTTCAAATGACAGAGTTATATGCGTGAGGGATAGGGGGACAGTAGCCGAGGCTGCTGTGCGGCCTCAAAAAATTGTAATAGTATTCGTAATAGTCCATGATGAGGTAATATTCTT
>CANRIY010000034.1 GCA_947630775.1 uncultured Clostridia bacterium
ACCCCTTCCGCCCCCTTCGGGGGCACCCACAGCACAAGGCACGCCCTTCGGGTGCCCTCAAGGGGTGGGCAAGGGGTGGACGAAAAAACAAATTCAACGAAATATATCAGTTGCTCATTCTTCTAACGCTGATGATCTTATCTCTCGACGAGAGGCGGGAGATGATGACCTCGATGTCCTGCTTGCTGAGGAGCGACACCGTGACCTCGACGAGGGCGTCGCCGTTCTTGTCGTACCGTCCGTTGATGGACGTCAACGAAAGTTTCATGTCCGAAAGAACAGCAGAGATCGCAGCAAGCGCCGCGCCCTGCTCTTCCGCCGTGACGAGAAGTCCCGCTTTGAAGCGCGCCTCCCCCTCCTGTTTCGTCCATTCGGCGGGCTGGAGTCTGTCCTCTTCCGCATTTTTGAGATTGGGGCAGTCCCTTCTGTGGATCACGATGCCCCTGCCGCGGCTGACGAACCCGACGATGTCGTCACCGGGGACGGGCGAACAGCACCCCGCAAAGGAGACGAGGAGCCCACCCATGCCCTTGATCGTAACTGCCCCCTTGGCGTTCTTCTCCTTGAACGGTTGCAAAACGGGCGTGGGCGCTTCCTTGCGGAAGTAGTCAATGAGTCTGAAAAAGACCTGATTGACGGAGACGGCGCCGTATCCGACGGCGGAGAACATCTCGTCCTGCGTATCGAAGGAGAATTTTTCGGAGACCTTCTTAAAACTCTCGGGGGTGAGGAGTTCGGAGAGCTGATACCCCTTGCGCTTCGCCGCGTCCTCGAGCATGCTCTTGCCGAGCTTGATATTGTCCTCCCGCATCGCCTTCTTGAAGAACGCCTTGATCTTCGCCTTGGCGGAGGGAGATTTGACGAATTTGAGCCAGTCGCGCGAGGGGCCCTTGCTCGTGGGCGAGGTAATGATCTCGACCACGTCGCCGAGTTCGAGCACGGAGTCGAGCGGGACGATCTTCCCGTTGACCTTCGCGCCCGTACAGCGGTTGCCGACTTCGGAGTGGATGGCGTAGGCAAAGTCCACGGGCGTAGCGTTTTCGGGAAGGGAGATGACCTTGCTCTGCGGGGTGAACACGAGGAGTTCGCTCGAATAGAGCTCTTCCTTAACGCTGTTCATGAACTCCTTGGAGTCGCGGAAGCCCCCCTGCAATTCCATCATTTCACGGATCCACGACATCCTTTGATCCAACGTCGTCTCCGTGTCGCGCTGTTCCTTATATTTCCAGTGCGCGGCGATACCGTATTCCGCCGTGCGGTGCATCTCCTCCGTCCTGATCTGGATCTCGAAGGGCTGCCCGAAGTTGGTGACGACGGTGGTATGCAGGGACTGGTACATGTTGGGCTTGGGGGTCGCGATATAGTCCTTGATGCGCCCCGGGACGGGCTTCCACTTCTTGTGGATCTTGCCGAGCACTTCGTAGCACTCGTCCACCGTCGCGACGATGACGCGCACCGCGGTGAGATCATAGATCTGGTCGAGCGTCTTGTGCTTCGTCGTCATCTTCTTATAGATAGAATAAAAGTGCTTGGGACGCCCGAACACTTCGCCCGAAATATTCGATTCAGACAGGATCCCGTTGATCTCCTCGACGACGAAATCGACGAAACGGTTGCGCTCTTCGAGTTTTTGATGAATGTTCTCCACGAGGAACTCGAACGCCTCGGGATCGAGATATTTGAGGCACAGGTCCTCGAGCTCGCACTTGATCTGGCTGATACCGAGCCTGCCCGCGATGGGCGCATAGATATCGAGGGTCTCCTTCGCCATCTTGTGCTGGCGCTCCTCGGAGAGGAAGTTGAGCGAACGCATATTGTGGAGACGGTCGGCAAGTTTGATGATGATGACGCGGATATCCTTCGCCATCGCGATGAAGATCTTGCGGAAATTCTCCGCCTCCTCCTCTTCCTGCGACTTGAAAACGATCTTATCGAGTTTTGTCACGCCCGAAACAAGCGTTAAAACCTCTTCGCCGAACTCCCGGCGGATATCTTCCTCGGTGGCGGGGGTGTCCTCGATGACGTCGTGGAGAAGGGCGGCGGCGACGGTCGCCCCGTCCAGCCCGAGATCCACCAAGATCTCCGCAACGGCGCAGGGATGGATGAAGTAGGGCTCCCCCGACGCACGTTTCTGGTTCTTGTGGGCGCGGGAAGCAAAGTCGAATGCGCGGAGCAGCATATCCCTGTCCTCGCCGACATAGTACTCATAGATCTTCATCAGAATGGGTTCCATATCATTCCTCCCTGAGGCGGAGAGACGCCGCATAGATCGCAGAATCCATGAGCTCCTTCCTCTGCCCGCGTACCACCTTCACGACCCCGTCCTCGAGACGGATGAGCCCGAGCTGCGAAAAGACCGCCAGTGCGAACAGGAGCCGATCTTCCCCGAAGCCGAGCCCGCCGCAACTGCATGCCGCCTCCGCAAGCGTGCCGCCGCGGAGAGAGCTGTTTTTGACGGCCGCGAAGATCCCGAGAAGTTCCTCCCGCCCCGCCCCCGAGGTGCGGACGCGCTCGTAGCCGCAGATCTCGCGGTTGATTTTGACTTTCGCATGCCCCGTGATGCAGGGCATGCCTGCGGGACGGTCCAAAAACACGACATCACGGTAGGCGGAAAGATCGCACCCGTCCTCGGGCGCAAAGAGCACCGTGTTCGTGACATTGGTGGAAGAGAGGCGGAAGATCTCCACGGGAATGCCGCTGAGCGACGGGAACTTTTTGAGTGTCTCTCTCGAAAAACAGACGGCGGCGAGCCCGTAGGCACAGCGGCGAAGCTGTGCCCCGATGAACGCGTCGAGCCCCGCCGTATCAAGCGCCTCCGCCTCGGGCTCCGTGCCGAGCGTGAAGAGCTGCCCCTCAAAGGCGTCAAGCTCCACTTCCCTGCCGCTCATGCCCTCCGCAAGAACGGCGCGCACAAATCCCTTTAAGTACTCCCTGCCGCGGAACAGGGAGAGATTGTATTCATAGACGACCGTCTTGGTGACGTCGCTTCTCAGAAGTTTCAAGTCTTTGATCCCGCTGAAATACATGAAGTTGAGCCCGCCGAGCGCAAAGGAGAGGTGCGGCGAGCCCGCCTTCACGGGAATTGCGTCCACCTTTCCCGCCCTCAAAGAGAAGAGCGGCCTGCGGTTGCCCATGCCGAAGGGTTCGAGGCGCACGAGCTCGTGCGCGACCCGTTCCGCGTTCTCCGCCGCCTCGCAGACGGGCAGAACGGAGTCGAAATCTTCCCGCGTGTAGTGGGTGCCGATATATTCGTCGAGCGCGTCTCTGAGCGCGCCGAAATTTTCCGCTTTGATATTGATCCCCGCCGCCTGCGCATGCCCGCCGAACTCTTCGATGTACTGCGAGCACGCCTTAAGCGCCTCGAAGATGTTGACGGCTTCGATGCTCCGCGCGCTCCCCTTCAGCATATCGCCGTGGCGCACGAACAGAAGCGCGGGACGGGAGAATTCCTCGGCGATGCGGGCGGCGACGATCCCGACAAACCCCGCATTCCAGTTTTCCCCCGCGAGCATCACGACGTTGCCGTATGCCCCGCCTTCGCGGATCTCGGCGGAAGCCTGCGCGTACAGCTCATCGCAGCAGCGCTGGCGTTCCTGATTATAGAGATTGAGCTTTTCGGCAAGGGGCGCGACCTCTTCGGGGATCTCCGTCGTAAAGAGGCGGAGCGCCGCATGCGCGTCCCCCATTCTTCCCGCCGCATTGACGCGGGGCGCAACGGTGAAGGCGAGCGTCTGCGCCGAGATCTCGCCTGCCTTTCCGAGAAGCGCCGAAAACGCGGGACGGGGGCTCTTTTCGATGAGTTTCAAGCCCTCGGCGACGATGTCGCGGTTCTCGCCGAGGAGCGGCACGCTGTCCGCCACGGTGGAGAGCGCCGCAAAATCGAGGTAGGCATACGCCCTCTCCCCGATCAAGGCACAGGCGAGTTTGAAGGCGACGCCCGCGCCGCAGAGGTTGTCGTAAGGGTAATCGTCTTTGAGTTTGGGATTGACGACGATGCAGTCGGGGAGCCGCGACGGGAGCTCGTGGTGGTCGGTGACAATGACGTATGCACCCTGCTCCTTGATGTATTCCACTTCCTCCGCGTTGGAGATGCCGCAGTCCACCGTCACGATGAGATCGGGCAGGAAATCGTCGAAAATGGAGTCGATGGCGGCGATACTGAGCCCGTATCCCTGCGTCCGCTCGGGGACAAAGACATAAGGTTCGATCCCGAACACCCTGAGCGCGCGGGAGAGGATCGCACATGCGCCGATCCCGTCCGCATCGTAATCGCCGAAGATGGCGACGCGCCATTCCTCGTCGCGGGCGCGCTTCAAGAGCTCCGCCGCCTCTTGCATGCCCTGCATGAGGAAGGGAGACAGGAAGTGCGCTTTCCCGGGCTCCAAAAAGGAGCGCATCTTCTCCTCGGTATCCATGCCGCGCGCATAGAGCAGGCTCGCCGTCGTCTCCGTGAGCGACAGCCGCCTTGCAAGCATTCTCACCGTATTCAGTTGTTCGGGCGAAAATTCGTATTCGCGGACAAGTTTTTTCATGGGATTACCAAAAACGGCGGGAAGCATCCCGCCGTTTACCATTCAGATGATCACTCTTCTTCTTCCGTCTGCTTTTGCTTGCCGACATATTTTACCTTTCCCTTCCGCGAGAACTTATCAAAGCAGCGCTTGACGGGAATATGAAGGGCAGGGCCGAGCAGGAGAGACGAGTAGAGCGCGACCGCCACGCAGAGAAGCATGGGCAGGAAGAACGCCCTCACGCCTGCCGTGGCAATGACGCCGCAAAGCAGGAGCGCGACCGCAACGAGTACCGCGAAGAGAAGGATCTTCTTCCAAGAGCTTTGGAAGCTCTCTTCGACTGCCTCCTCCGCGTCGACGGAACCCTGCGACTCCTTCTTGATATCGCGGAGCTTCATGCAATGGATGAGCCAGAACACGACGGAGAGCACTGCCGCGATCCCCGCATACAGGACGGGAGCCGCTGCATACACGGGAATGCGCGTGATGGCGAAGATGGAGAGCGTAAAGAGGGCATCGTGCACGGAAAGGGCAAGCCCCGTGAGCGCACTGCCGACGCCGAAGCGGAATCCGACATATACGAGCGCTACGACGAGCCCGACCGCGATCGCACCGCGCCAGACGGCGCCCGCGCCGCTCTGCAAAGCCTCATGATGCCATACGGTATAGACTTCGGTGAGAGGTTCTTTGAAGAGTTCCTTCACGCCTGCGTCAATGTCTTCCTTCACTTTTGCCTGCGTTTCGGCAGAGACGTCGGGGGAGAACTTGAACACAAAGGCGTCCCAGTCCTGTCCGTCGCCCAAGCCCTGCGTCTTTTGCATTTCGCAGGCGGAGATATTGTTCTTTCCGAACACGTCCTCGCAGAGAGTTTCGAGCTGCTCCTGCGCTTCGTCGGAATTGATGACGGTGATATTATACTGTACTTCGAGCTGCAGATTTTCGGGATCGTCGGAGGCTGTGTTGAAGCCGAGGAGCGCCATCAGGATCACACCGGCGATGATGATGACCGCGGAGACCGCAAGCCAGATGTGCAGAAGTTTCCAAGGTCTGAAAGTCTTATTCATCTTCGACCTCCTCTCTCTTAAAGTTGCAGAAGGCTCCCTTCTTCGGGGTGTATGCCATGAGGATCGCCCAGTTGAACCTGTTGACGATGAGCGTGCCGAGCCCCGAGAACACCGCCGTCAGGCCGAGCACAAAGGCAAAGGAGCTGAACGGAGGCAGGGCGACGAAGAAGGTGAAGAAGCCGATGAGCGCAAGCACGATGTGCAGATCGAAAAGCTTCCACATGCACTTTTTGTAGCCCGTCTTGACGGAAGACGTCATCGTCTTGCCGAGCGCGTATTCCTTCCGCACGTTTTCAAACGTGATTGCATCCGAAACGCTGAGGAGCACAGACGTCAGAAGGAACGCCGTGAACGTCTCTGTGCTCAGCGTCAGGAACGGGATCGCCCAAACGCAGAGGACGGAAGCGCACACAAAGAGCAGGTAGGTATACAGATGCGCAAACGCCAGAAGGCGGTATCTCACAAAGAAGAACACCAGCATGACAACCGCGAGCACCGCATAGACGATATAGAGCATCATGAGCGCGTTCTCGCCGTACTGCGCGTGATAAGCGGTCTGATCGGCGATCTTGAGAGTAAGATCGGTCGAAACGCTGTTGAGCGTGGTATCGATGAGGATCGCGGAAGTCTTTGCTTCCATCTCGGTCATCGTCGCGCTCGAGATCGGGAGCGAACTCTCGTCGAGGGGCCTGTCCGTCCCCATGCGGAGAATGGTGTTCTCCCCGACCATGAAGAAGATCGTGACGTTCGCATCTTCCGTCGCCCCTTCCGTCGCGGAAAGAAGTGCGGCCCTGCCCTTTTCCGTAAGTTCGATGGTGACGGCGTTGACCCCGTTCATCCCCGCACTCGTCCCTGCGCTCCTGACATAGTCCCCGATCACGTCGTCCTTTCTCTCGGTGGCGGGCATGATCTGCGTCGCGGAGGAAGCGTCGCTCCCCGAACCGCTCTTGATGACGAGATCGTCCGTATAGGAGAAATACGTGAAGCTGGAGACATACGAGACCGGCGCGAAGACGCGGATCGTATAGCCGTCGACCACGCTCACGCGGATGTCCTCTTTGTAGAGGCGCTCATACCGCTCCGTGACGAGCTTCGCCGCATTCTGAAAATCCGCCGCAAACGTTTCGTTGGGTTTCCCGTCTTCGCCGAGTTTGATCTTGTCCTTCTCGAAATAGAGAGAACCAACCTGCGCGTATTTTTCCGCGTACTTGGTTTTGTCGCTCTCGTTCTGTTTTCCGCCAAGCGTCGCTTCATACTCCTCCGCGGAGATGACGCCCTCGGGATAATAGACCACAGAATAGCCGCCGCCGAGATATCTTTCGCTCTTGTCGTCTTTCCCGCCGTAAGCCATACCGAGATCCGCGTCTTTATCCGTCATTGAAAGAATGGAATTGTACGTGCTGATATCGCTCACGGGAAAGGACACGAAACATATCAGACATAATCCGGCGACCAACAGGGTCATGAGTACCAAACAAATCGCCGATTTTACTTTGCTCATTGCCTCCTCCTATCTGAACGCGGGGGGATCCCCGCAGGAAAATCTCCGATCGGAAAAATTCCACTTAACCATTATATATAAAATGCGGGATATCGTCAAGCCGAAATACGCGCATTTTCATATTTTTTCGCCTAAATTTCTTTTGATTTGCGTGCGGCGAGCACCCGCATGGCGCACTCGACGCGTTTTTTCATCATCGCACAGGTGATCTCGTACGGTTTTTCGATGTCGCCGTTGAAGTGATAATTGTTCGCACTGCATCCGCCCGAGCAGATGAACTTCGCAAAACAGTCCTTGCACTTCTCCCGCGTGAACAGACAGCTGTTCGCAAACTTCCCCCTGATCTCGGGATCGAGCGTCCCTTCGAAGACGTTGCCCATCTTCCATTTGGGATCCCCCGCGAACTGGTGGCAGGGATAGATGTCGCCGCTCGGCACAACAGAGAAATATTCGTTCCCCGCGCCGCAGGCGGAGACCCGCTTTTCGAGGCAGGGGCCCCCTTCGAGATCCACGTTGAAGTGGAAGAAGTTGAAGCCTTTCCCCTCCTTTTCGCGCTCGATATAGGCGTCGCAGAGGGCATCGTACTCCTTTTCAATGACGGGAAGATGCTCTTCTTTGATCTCTAAATCGGGGATCTCCGTGACGACGGGCTCCACCGAAAGGGAATCGAAGCCTTGGTCGGCGAGGAAGAGGACGTCCTTGGAAAAGTCGAGATTCTTCGCCGTAAATGTGCCGCGCACATAATAGTGCTTGTCCCCTCTCACGCGCACGAACTTTTTGATCTTTTCGATCACGGCGTCGAAGCTCCCCTTGCCGTTCACCGTCTTGCGGACGGCGTCGTGCACCTCTTTTCTGCCGTCGAGGGAGAGAACGACATTCTCCATCTCCTCATTGAGGAACCCAATGGTCTCGTCGTCGAGAAGCAGGCCGTTCGTCGTCGTCGTGAAGAGGAACCGTTTGCCGCGTTTTGCCGCCTCTTCCTTGGCATAATAGACGGTGCGCTTGACGACGTCGAAGTTCATGAGCGGTTCGCCGCCGAAGAAGTCCACTTCGAGCACCTTTCTCTTCCCGCTCTTTTCGAGGAGGAAATCGATCGCCGCCTTCGCCGTTTCGAAGGACATCATCTCGCGCGCGGCATGATAGGCGCCCTCGTCCGCAAAGCAATATTTGCAGCGAAGGTTGCAATCGTGGCAGATATGTAGGCAGAGCGCCTTGATCTCCTCCCGCTTGATGGGACGGGCGTCCGTTTCGGGGGCGTCCAAAAGTCCCTGCGCTTTCAGAGCGGCGATCTCGGCGAGCTCTTCGTCCGTGAGGCGGACGGGCTCCCCTTCAAGGTACTTCGCCGTGCGCTCGTCCGCGACGTGCAGACTGCCGCTGCCCGTGTCGTAAACGTAATAATCGTCGTGGTATTGAAAAACGTGTATCATGAGAACATACAGGAAAAAAGCGACGCGACGCGCCGCTTTTCAGTTTTCGCGTAAGATTTACTTCTGCCCGTCGATCTTCTGTTCCCTCGTGATGCGCTCGCAGGACTGGTTCCCGACCGTGCAGCTGGTCTTGCAGGCGGACTGGCAGGTGCTTCTGCACTCGCCGCAGCCCGTGATCTTCTTTTCCTGGGGCTTTGCAATCGTCTTGATCATAACAATCTCCCGTAAGGTTTTTTCCTATTATACACCGCCGCGGGAAATTTTGCAAGTATTTTTTTACGCTTTACGCAATTTTGCGCCGAGAAGTGCACCCGCGCCCCCGAGGATCCCGCAGACGACGAGTTCGAGCAAAAAGAAGGCGTCGAAATGCCATCCGCCGATGAAGGAAAAGAGAATGAGCGCGAGGACCGCATACAGCACGCCCGCGCCGACCCCTTTGAAAAGCGCGCGTTCCCCCTTGATAAAAATACAGGAAGCAAGAAACGCCGCAACGCACTTGATGCACCAGTTCACCGCCGTAACGACCGTCTCGGGCGGGAGAAAGATCTTCACAAAGATCGCCGCGACCGAGAGCGCAAACAGCGAAAAGAGCGCGGCGGCAAACGCCGCAATGAGAAGCTGTAACGCCGTTCCCTTCCAAAATCCTTTTTCCATAAAAAACCTCCGCACACCGTAAGGTATGCGGAGAGAAAACGCAATATGCTCAGTCTTTCGTTTCTTCCCCTTGGGGCTCTTCGGCCGCTTCGGGCGCGGCTTCCGCGGGCACTTCGGAAGATTCGGGCGCTTCGGAAGGCGCGGGCGCTTCGGGCGCTTCGGGCGCGGCATTTTTGGCGGCGAGTTTTGCCTCTTTCTCCGCCTTTCTCCTCAGTTCCGCCTCTTCGCGCGCAAGCTGGGTGGGACCCTTGGCGTCCGTCTCGTAGATGCACTCCTTCATGAGTTTGAAGTAGGATTTCCCCGAGGCTTCGCTGCCCGTCTCGATGACGACGGTATTGTCGTCGCAGACTTCCACGACGATGCCGCAGAGCCCGCCGCGGGACTTCACCTTGTTCCCGGGCTGGATCGCGTCGATCTGCTCGACATATTCTTTGTCCCTCGCGCGGTTCTTTCTTCCCGAAAGGAAGAGCCAGCCGATGATGAGCACAAAGAGCGCAACGACCACGATGGTCAGCGGCCAGTTGAAGGTCGAACCGCCGTCGTCCTTTTTCTGATTGTTGGTTTGGTTTTCCGTAGGCTGTTCCGTTTGTTCGCCCCCGGTGGTTTCCTCCGCGAGGAGCTCCGCGCCGTGGACAAGTTCATAGGTTTCGGATACTTGTAATCTCATTCGGTTCTCCTTTTCCCCTCTATCATACTATATCGGGGCATTTTTGGCAAGCGATTTACAATGCCTTTTTTGCCTTTCACGCGAATTTCATGCGCGGATCATGTCGATTCTTCTCCCTGTTTCGCATAAAATTCCTTCACGAAATCTTTGACGTAGCCGTGGAGAATACTTTCCCTGAGCCCCCGCATGAGCGTATGCAGATAGGCGATGTTGTGAAGAGAGAGGAGCATGCCGCTCATCATCTCCCCCACGTTGACGAGGTGGCGAAGGTATGCTTTGGTGTAATTCTTGCAGGTGTAGCAGTTGCAATCGGGGTCGAGCGGGGTAAAATCTTCCTTATACTTGCCGTTCCGCACGACGATCTTCCCCCGCGATGTGAGCGCGGTGCCGTTGCGGGCGACCCTTGTCGCGAGGACGCAGTCGAACATATCCACGCCGCGGAGCACCCCCTCGACAAGACAGTCGGGCGAGCCCACCCCCATGAGGTAACGGGGAACGTCCGTCGGGAGTTTGGGCTGCAAAAAGTCCAAAAGTTCGTACATGAGGGACTTCGGCTCCCCCACCGACAGCCCGCCGATCGCAATGCCGTGCTTCACATAGGGCAGACAGCGGTTCAGGCTTTCTTCCCTCAAATCCTTATAAAAGTTCCCCTGTATGATGGGGAAGAGCGCCTGCTCGGGCCTGTCGTGGACGGCGTAGCACCGCTCGAGCCAGCGCGAGGTGCGCTCCATCGCCGTTTCCGCCTGCTCGTGCGTGTAGCCGTATTCCGAGCACTGGTCGAACGCCATCATGATGTCCGAGCCCAAGTTGTGCTGGATCTCCATCGCCTTTTCGGGCGTGAAGGTGTGATAGCTCCCGTCCACATGGGAAGAAAAGGTCACGCCGCCGTCCGTGATCTTATTGAGTTTGGCGAGCGAAAAGACCTGAAACCCGCCGCTGTCCGTGAGGATGGGCCTATCCCAGTTCATGAACTTATGCAAGCCCCCCGCGCGGGCGATGAGCCCGTCCCCGGGACGCATGTAGAGATGATAGGTATTGGAGAGAATGATCTGCGAGCCAATCTCCTTGAGGTCGCGCGGGAGCATGCCCTTGACGGTCGCCTGCGTCCCGACAGGCATATAGACGGGCGTCTCGATATCCCCGTGCGGCGTATGGAACACGCCCGCCCTCGCCCCCGTCTCGGGGTCTGTTTTTTGAAGTTCAAAGGAAAAGTAATTGTTATTCATAGCATTGATGGTGTTTCGCAAATTTCTTTATGTTTGGAATGCCCTGCGGGCAGCATATCAAGGTCAAAGAAATTTGCGAGGGGTTAAGATTTTTGCCTTGTAATTGCGATTCGGCCGTCCCTTTTCCGTTTCACACGACATTAAGGCTCCCGTAGGGTGCCAAATGGGGTGCGCTTAGGCGGGGAAACCCCGCCACGCGCCGTAAGTTGGAACGTATGCCCACCTCAGTCACCTGCGGTGACAGCTCCTCCTTAGGAGGAGCCATGAAGCCCCCTCCCAAGGAGGGGGTAAGGGGGTGGGCAATGGTTCTGATTGCGCTCACCGCACTCTTGGCTCCCCTCTCAGGGGAGCTGTCGCGCTGCCCTTGCGCGACTGAGGGGTTTCCTGACGCCGATGTTCCGAAAACCCTATCCCCCGCTGCGCGGGTACTTCCCCTAAAAGGGGAAGCAAGCGAGGGGGATTCGCGGGTACTTCCCCTCTCAGGGGAGCTGCCGACACCGTATTTCGACGGCTATAAGACGAGCATAGCGTCGCCGAAGGAGAAGAAACGGTATCTCTCCTTTACGGCAATCTCATAAACGGACAAAATTTCCTCGCGGGAGCAGAGGCAGCTCACGAGCATCAAAAGGGTGCTCTCTGGAAGGTGGAAATTGGTGATGAGCGCATCCACGCACTTCATCCGATAGGGCGGATAGAGAAAGATGGAAGTATCGCCGCTCCCAGCCTGTACGGTGCCGTCGTCGCGGGCGACCGTCTCGAGCGTGCGCACCGAGGTCGTTCCCACGCAGATGACCCGTCTCCCCTCCCGCTTTGCCGCGTTGATCGTCTCCGCCGCCTCCTCGCTCACCTCATAGTATTCGCTGTGCATGACGTGCTGTTCGACGTCGTCCACTTTGACGGGGCGGAAGGTGCCGAGGCCCACATGGAGAAGCACTTCGGCGATCTCGACCCCCATGTCCCTGATGTTTTGCAGGAGTTCGGGTGTGAAATGGAGTCCCGCGGTGGGAGCCGCCGCCGAGCCGTTTTCACGGGAATAGACCGTCTGATAGCGTTCGGGGTCCCTCAATTTTTCATGGATATAGGGCGGAAGGGGCATGGCGCCGACGCGGGAGAGGATCTCCTCAAACGCGCCTTCGTAAAAGAACCGTACATGCCGCTCGCCCGATTCCGTGACGGAGAGCACTTCGAGCGAGAGTTCCTCATTCACCGTCAATTTTGTCCCCGGGCGGCACTTCTTCCCGGGGCGGACGAGGACTTCCCATGTGTCGAGCTCCAGACGTTTTAACAGCAAGATCTCGACCTTGCCGCCGTTTTCGGTATATGCGAAGAGACGGGCGGGAAGCACGCGGGTGCGGTTGACGACGAGCACGTCCCCCTTTTTGAGGTAATCGGTGACGTCGCGGAAAATGCGGTGCTCGATTCGTTTTGTGTCCCGATGATAGACGAGAAGTCTCGCGCTGTCCCGCGGGTTTGCGGGCGTCTGCGCGATGAGCTCTTCGGGCAATTCATAATAAAAATCGGAAGTTTTCATAGGAGAATTGTTTCGTTGAATTTCTTTTTTCGTCTGCGCCTTTTGGGCGCATGCTCAAAAATAAATTCAACGAGGGGTTAAAATTTTTGCCTTGTAATTACAATTCGGCCGTCCCTGTTTTGTTTCACAAGGGCAGTAAGGCGCAAGTGTGCGCCAAATTGGGTGCGCTGCCGCAAAAGCGTGGTTTTGCTTCGCGCAGTGATTTAGAACTCGCCCCACCCCCTTAGTCCGTTGCGGCGGCAGGGACCGCCGCAAGGCTCGTCGCGGTTGCCACCGCTCCTGTCGCGGCGTCCCTCACAGCCCATCGGGCTGTTGAGGAGAATGACGCCGCTCCTCCCCCACGGAGGGGGCTGCATGGCGCCTCCTTAGGAGGAGCTGTCACCGCAGGTGACTGAGGTGGGCACCTTGGCTCCCCCTCGAGGGGGAGCTGTCGCGCTGTCCTTGCGCGACTGAGGGGTTCTCGGGAAACCCTATCCCCCGCTGCGCGGGTACTGTCTCACGCGGGTAGAGACCCGCGTTCGGTCAGCATTTGCCCGAACATATGGGCAAATGCCAAGAAAATTTTGCGTCAAAGATTATCAATCTTTGGCAGAATGCAAAATTTTCCCTAAGAGGGGAAGCAAGAGATGGGGTTGCGCGGGTACTTCCCCTTAAAGGGGAAGCAAGAAGGGCTCTCTATTCATCGAACACGGAGAGTTGTTTTTTGACGGATTCGGGCATCTTCATGCCCATGTGCTCATAGCCGCCCTTCAGGCAGATCCTGCCGCGCGGCGTGCGGGCGATGAAGCCGAGCTGGATCAAATAGGGTTCATAGACGTCGAGAATGGTGTTGACGTCCTCGTTGATCGTCGCGGCGAGCGTATCCAGCCCCGCGGGCCCGCCGTTGAATTTTTCAATGAGGGCGCGAAGCAGATTTCTGTCCGTCTCGTCGAGCCCGAGCCCGTCGATCTCCATCTTGCGGAGCGCGCTGTCCGCGTCTTCTACCGTGATCGAACTGCTCCCGCGGACGGCGGAAAAGTCGCGCACCCGCTTCAAAAGCCTGTTAGCGATCCGTGGAGTCCCGCGGCTGCGGCGGGCGATCTCGTAGCTTCCCTCCTCTTCGACGGAGATCCCGAGCGTCTTTGCAGACCGCGCAACGATCTTCTGGAGCTCCGAAGGGGTATACATGTCGAGGCGGCACATGATGCCGAACCTGTCGCGCAGAGGGCTCGAGAGCATGCCCGCCCGCGTCGTCGCCCCGATCAGGGTGAACCGCTTGAGGGGGAGGCGGATGTTCCGCGCCATGGGGCCCTTCCCCACGATGATATCGAGGGCGAAATCTTCCATGGCGGAATAGAGCGTTTCCTCCACCGTGCGG
>CANRIY010000035.1 GCA_947630775.1 uncultured Clostridia bacterium
CCGAAGCCCTCGGACGGACCGCGGATCAAGCCCGTGGAAGAACTTTCGGACGAAGATCTGAACGAAATGGGCATCCCGGGGCCCCTCTATCTCAAGGCGCTCGCGCTCGTGGTCCAGTCAAACTCGGCGTCCATTTCCCTCGTACAGCGGAAATGCGGGATCGGGTACAACCACGCGGGCAAGATCGTCGAGTGGATGGAATGTATGGGTTTCATCACCCCTTTTGACGGGACGAAGCCCCGCCAAGTGCTCCTCACAAAGGGAGAGTTCATCAAAAAATTCGGCCCGCTCGAGTAACAAAAAAGCCCGCACACTGCGGGCTTTTCTCTTCGGAAAATCAATACAGATCGAGCGATACGAGCAAAAACCGTTCAAAGTAGGGGGTCCACCATTGAGAATATCCCGCTTTCCTCGGGTGAACGGGGTTCTCCATCGCCCATGAATAGTAGTTATCGGAGACGGCGGCGTTGAAATCCGCGTCGTTGAACAGATCAATGACCTGCACGTCGAGCTGGAATTTCCGCCACTTTTCCGCGATCTTTTTGACGTTTTCGACGAGTTCCCCGTAGTCCGTGCCCGTGGGGTTGTCGTTGGCGCGGGGGGATGAACTCGTGCTCTTGTCCAAAAATTGTGCGCCCGAATAGAAATACACGGGGCAGCCCCATGTGTCTGCAACGTAGGCGATGATGAATTCGATCCCGCCGAAGGTCGTCGAACGGTCGAAATCCTCCTGCTGTCCCATATCGTCGGGAGTGATCTCGCCCCAGTTCTTCTTTCTGTCGCCCCATGCGTCGTTTGTGGAGATCTGGCAGATAAAGGCGTCTACTTTTTCGGTTTTGTCGAAAACGGTGCTCTCCGTGAGGCGGCGCGTATAGGATTTTGCACCCGTATTGCCCGATGACCCGTCGTCGAAGATCGTTGTGCCCGAAACCGCGTCCTTTTTGCAGATACAGCCCGTCTTTGCGGCAAGAAAGTCCGCCATGCTCTCTCCGCCCGAATTGGAACCGTAAGTCACGGAAGAGCCCAGCCAGTAGATCGTCTTTCCCGCAAGCGGGGAGTCCGTCTTTGCAACGTTTTTCACAGAGAAGGCCTCGGCGTTTGCATCCGTCGTCCCCGGGAGGCTCTCGTCGACGGTATAGGCGATTTCGGGGAGCTCGCGCTCGGGCAGGGGGTCGGGTGCGGGCGGCGGATCGGACAGAGCGCCGCATCCCGATACGGCAAGGACAAGAAGTGCGGACAGGGCGGCAATTTGTTTCCAAGATCTCATATTTTCCTCCTTCAACAGCAACTGTTGCGTCGGTTTTTCCTCGGTCATCTCTATTGTAACGAAAAACTCGTCTTGTTGCAAATAAATTTTTTCCGTTTGAGAAAAGAAAATAGACATTTTCAAAAAAAGTAAAAAAATTTAACGAAATTGAATGAACTCCGCGCCTTTTCTTGCGCATTTGCGCAAAATGAAGGTTGACAAGTGCGTAAAATATGGTATAATGCCAATAGGGGGAATCAGAGGAACGGTCCCGGGGAATTTGTGTTCATCGGGAAAGTGGTCGCATACTGTTATGCGGCCTTTTTATTTGGGAAGGAGGAACATTATGAGAAAAAGACTTTGGATGCTTTTGAGCTGCGTTGCGCTCATCCTGTGTGTGGCGCTCGGCGCGGCCGCGTGCGGCGAAGAGGAAACGGAAAAGACCGCGCTCTCCGTGCCGCAGAACATAAAAGTCAGCGACGGCACGCTCTTCTGGGATCCCGTCGAGCATGCGGACGGGTACACCGTCAGGATCAATGCGGACGAATCGACGGTCGTCAAGGGGGAATCCCTCAAACTCTCTACCGTCACAAGCAAGCTCCGCAGCGGGAAGAATTCTCTGTCCGTCCGCGCAAACGAGACCTCGGAATATGCCGCGAGCGACTATTCTGCTTCTGTCGAATATATCCACCGCGTTCCCTTCGCCGCGCCCCAAAATCTGCGTGTAGACGTTTCGACGCTCCGCTGGGACGCCGTTGACGGCGCCGCAAGCTATACCGTCAAGATCAATTCGGACGAGACGACCGTCGTACCGACGAACGAACTCGATCTGACGACCGTGACGGGCAAACTCACCCTCGTCAATCAGCTCTCCGTCAAGGTGAATCCAAACGATGTGCTCTATCTCACGGAGAGCGCATATTCCGCCGAGGTCAGCTTCCACTATAATGCGGAGGCGGTTGCCGCGGCGAAGGCGTTCGAGGATACCGTGAACGCCATTACCACCATTACGCAAGAAAATACGCAAGCCGATGCAGAGGCCGCCGAGACGGCGATCGAAGCCGCCGAAACGGCATACAACGCACTCGACGACGATGCGAAGGAATACGCAGAGGCCGCCAAGGCTGCGTTCGAGGCCAAGAAAACGGCTCTTGAGACCGAGACGGCGGCGGCTACCGCGGCGCATGCGGAATTCGTAGCGGCGATCACCGCGGCGGAAGAAGAAATGAAGAAGGGAACGTCCGCCACGGCGCTTGAAGAGAAGATCCAAGCCGTCAAGGCCGCACAGAGCGGGCTTTCCACCCTCGCAAGCGGACTTGTGACAGCCGATGAGACGGGGAAGATCGCCGACTTGATCGATGCCATGTTGAAAATCGTCTTTGCGGTCGAGAAGAACGAAAAGGTGCTCTACAACAGCGACAGACCGAATGAACAGCCCGTATTCACACTTATTTTGAAGTATGTAAATGTTGCGGGCGAAAGCATGAAGCTCGACGTGGATCCCACGATCGCCATTTCGGAGCAAGTCGAAGGCGGGGAAAAGACCCCGATCACAGATCCCGAAGTGACCTATGACGAAACGAACGGGGTCTATGCCGTGCGCGCCTCCTTTACAAATGCTTTCAAGGACAAGAAACCCATCACCATCACCTATACGGTGAACGATCCCATGCATGAGGGCGAGAAGACGCTTGCGCTCGGTGCACACGGCGGGATCGTCTATTTCGAAAACGCCACGGGTGAAGCATACCCCAATCACAAGTTGACGCTCTACGGCGGCACAGCGAACCAAGAAACCATCATCGAGGCATATCGCACAGAGGATATCGTCAAAAAGGGCGTCGGTGAAAGCATTGAGATCAAAGGGCTTCCCTTTGCAAGCGGCACCAAGGACGACTTCGAAAACCCCGAATCTCTTCGCTACTTCGCCGCGAAGGCGGGCATTACGGGGAATTTGTCTGTATCTCTTCTCGCCTACCAGCGTTGGGAAGAGGACGGGAAGATCCGCGTCTCCGTCATCAACAGTGCGTCCGTCAGTGCGCCGATCGACGTTGATGACATCAGTGAAGAGGACGCAAAAGAGCGTCTTCCCATGCCGAAATTCAACGGTGTGGAATTGAATATTCAGCAAGCCGTCAAAGACGGATCCCTCGCGGCGCTTCTCGGACTGGAAAGCCTCACGAATGAGGAAGCGAGCAAACTTGTCCGTCTCCATATTCAGGTGACCCATAACGGCGAGACGAAAGACCACTACGAGCCGCTTTCCTCCAACTATGTGCATTCTTTGATCTTGCAAGATGCCTCTATGAGACAATTGTTTTATGATCTCTTCCAAGATGAGAGCGGAAAGGGCTATGAGGTAACGATCAGGCTTGCATTTGTCGAGGGCAGCCCCTATGCGGGGAAATTAGCGGAATCCTATCCCATCTATTACAGCTATGCTGGCAAGGTCTACGGCGGAAAGTTTGTTCCCGACCTCAATAACGGTCAATGGGATCTCGGTGACGGAAACGGAGACATCAATTTCAGGACGCAGGTCATTTCGACGGAAAGCGCTTACCATGACGGCGCGCTCATCTATATCTTCGACACGAATGGGATCGAAGATGTGCAATCGCACATCTTCACCGCCGAGGAGGCGTTTGCCGTTTATCACATCAAATCCGCAAACAATGTTTCGTGGAGGAAGGCAAACGGGAGTAATTCTCCGCTCTATGAGGTCATCCGTGCAGCATGGGTGCAAAGCCTCAAAGAGGAAGGGATTTCGCTCGAAGACATTGATTATACGAAGACATACAGCTTCGTCTTTGCGATCGGTCTCGTGCCCAATGCGCTGGGCGAACAGTTCCATTACTCTGCTTCCGACCTCTTCTACGCGACAAAGAACGGCGAACGCGAGGTGAAGGAGTTTACGTTTGCGGAAGAGGACGTGAAGGCACCAAACTATGCGCAATTCAATTTCGTAGGCGACAATGTGGAATATCTCAAACCGACCGAAGGACTCGGCAGAGGGGAGATTTTCAGCCTCGAAAAGGCGGCCTACATTGAACTCAAATTCACGAAGGGCGATGTAAGCTATTCCGTATTCCTCTTCGAAGAGAACGGCAAGGTCGTTATCTACAAGGATAAGGATAAGACGGGCGACAGCCTCTCTGTCGGCGATGTGAGCAACTCGTGGGGCTCAGCAAGTGATTTGAGCAATAAGATCAAGGCGTGGTACGGACTCGACAGCATGGATATCCGTGACGGCTGGTCGTACAGCACCAAGGTCTATGTCGGCGAAGAAAGTCTCTATTTCGTTGACAGCGACTGGTCGGATCCCGTCGAGCATAATCTCGGTTAATTCATTCTTTCAAAAATGAACAGTCTCCCCCTCGCAAGAGGGGGAGCTCTCTCATGACTCAGATCAAGGAGAAACTATGCGCAAGAAAATTACAGGTCTCATCGCACTTTTGCTCTGCGGAGCGCTGATGCTTTCTTCCTGCGGGTCGCTTGGGCAGAAATCAAAAGATCCCGTCGGCGGAACGCAGGATGAGGGAACGGGTCCCTCGGACGATCCCTCAGACAAGCCCGACGACGGTGGGGACGATAACCCCGACGACGAGCCCGCGAAGGCACCCGTCATCACGGCGGAGGATATCACCGTACAGGCGGGCAGATTTTTCGACCCCCTCCAAGGCGTTTCGGCGCGTGGCGCGGATGGCGAAGATCTCACGCCATACCTATCTGTTTCGGGTGAGGCGGACCTTGCGCACACAGGTGTTTACGCCTTAACATACTCTTTAACGTATGACGGAAAAACTGCCACCCATGTCCGCAATGTCACCGTCGCAGACAATCCTTTGATCGGAAAAGAAGATCCCGTTTTCATCTACGAGTCGGAGGAAAATTTCAACATCGCGCGCGGCTGTGATGCCTTTGCTTCCAGCGAAAACGGCAACGCGAAGGCCTCGGCGGCCTTTGACGGCGACCCGTCGTCCCGCTGGGAGAGCGTGCACGGCGTCGACGAGGTGACCCTCACCGTGGATCTCGGCGCAAATCTTCCCGTCGAAGAGGTCTCCATTCTTTGGGAAGCTGCCTATGCGACGGAGTTTGAGATCATGCTCTCCGACGACGGGCAGGAATACCGCAGCGTCGTCTCCGCCGAGGATTTTTCCTATCAAAACGGCGTTGCGGCGGTCTATTCTGTCGGCGGATCGGCGCGGTTCGTCAGGATCGCCTGCCATGCGCGCGCAACCATTTACGGTTATTCTATTTTCGAATGCGCGGTGCTCGGGAAGAAGGGGACGGTCATCCCCGCCGAAAAATTCCCCGTGCTCTACGACTCCGAATCGGCGGCGATCCCCGACGAACAGAGCCTTGTCTATGATCTTGGCAGTGTAAAAAGCTTCGATTCCATGGAGATCAGCTGGAAGGACGGCTCGCCTCTTTCCTACACCGTCTCCGTCTCCGACGACGGCCGCAGTTATTCCGCCGTCACGCACAGCGGGAACGCTTTCCGTGAGGGGACGCTCAGCGCAAGATATGTCAAGCTCACGATGCTCACCCGCAAGTTTTACATGTCCGCCTACCGCATTTCCCAGACGGTTTTCAGAAGCGGCGGCGCGGAACTTGGCGGCGTCACCGTTTCGGGAGAAGGCATGGAAGGCCATTCCGCTTCGGATGCGCTCCGCGACTGGGGCACATGGTGGGAGAGCGTCCACGACCTTGCCCCGCAGACCGTCGACCTCGGTGAAGTCAAAGAGATCGGCAGGATCGACCTTACATGGCGAGGCGACGACGGCGGTAAGGGCAAATATTACGATTTACAGACGAGTATGGACGGTTCGGTGTATCGGACGGTCTACCGCCAGACGCACGGCGGGCTCAAAGAGCAGAGCGTCTATCTCTACGATTCGGCGCGGTATCTCCGCATCGTCGACTACCAAAACGGCGACACTTCAGAGAAACAGGGCGGGACGCGCTTCATGCTCGAGGGAATGAAGGTGCACTCTGAGTATCCGAACGAGGAAAAAATCGACTACGACGTTACCCTGCAATTTCCTAAGACTCAGACGGTCGAGGGGGAGAACGGCAGTTACGCCACGGGGGACGTGACCTTCCCGTCGGCGCGGCTCGTCACCTATCTCGACGAGTCCCTCCGCGGGAAGCCGATCCCGAGCAACGACTGGTGGCAGTCGTTGCTTGTCAACGACAAGGGTCACAATCTGTACCTCAACCCGCTCGTGGCGACCTTCGACGACAGGGGCCTTTGGCTCACGAATCCCGGCGACGGCTACTATTCGGGCGGGGATCCCGGCAACGGCAGCCAGACGATCGATCAGGACGCGCACGACCTTCACATCGGCTGCGACGACATGACAAACGGGACAGAGGTCCGCGTGACGGGCTACGACGATTTTTCGGTCTCCGCCGCCATGACGGATAAAAAGGGGATCGACAAACTCACCGTCTTTTTGTCGCAGGGGGCGCTCTACGGCTATTTCTTCTTTGCCGAACCCGAAAAGGCGGTGATCTCCGCCGATTCGCTCCTCGCGGTCTATGATCTGAGCGGCAACCGCATTCCCGACGGCGGGACGCATACGGGGGACGGCATTATCGTCTGCGTACGCACGCACAGCGGGTACGTCGGCGGGAGACAGAACGGCGGCAGCCCCGAATACGAAGAACGCTTTTATGTCGTCAACGCGCCCGCGGATACGCAATTTCTCTGCGATCGGGACGGCATCCGCATTCTGATGAAAAAGGGGAATTATCTCTCCGTCGGGGCGCTTTCCTCGGTTGTGACCGTCAGCGGGAACGCCGCCACGGAAGAAATCCCGCACGGCGCGCCCGATCTCGAAGAAGCGGCGCTCCTGCATGCGCACGGCTACGCGTTCATCGTCGGCACCCGCTGTGACAGCACCTTTGACGGAAAGCAGAACCTCGTGGAGACCGCATTCCGTTTCAAAACGTGGCTTGTGCGGGAGGGCTTTTCCGCCGAAGCGTACACCGCGTTCCTGCCGCACCACTACAAAAATTCCGAAAACGCCCTTAAAGATAGTTACGCCTATCCGACCGTGCACGGCGATTGCCGCGGGCATGTGGGGAATCTTTATACGACGGAAGACCGCTTCTATGGCATCGTGCCGCAGTTTACGGAGCCTGCGGACGACAATTACTCCGCCGAAACGCTCCTTGCGCTCCTTCAAACGCTATACAGGAGCAACGGCGGAGAGAAACCGCCCGAAGAATGCAACCTCATCAACGGCGATCCCTACTGGCAGGGGAAAAATCTTCATCCGATGGCGATGGCGGCGCTCGCCGCCGATCAGCTCGGTGCCTACGATCTGCGCGACGGCTTCCTTCAAAAGATCCGCTATATCCTCACGGACTGGTTTACCTATACCGCGGGGAACGAGCCGAACGGCGCCTATTTTTATTACGACAGCGAGTGGGGGACGCTCTATTATAAGAACAGTGAGTTCGGCGCGGGCGTCAATCTTGCCGATCATCACTTTACCTACGGCTACTTTACGCTCGCGGCGGGCGTGCTGTGCGCTTACGATCCCGCCTTTGCCGACGGGTACGGCGACATGATCGAGCTCCTTCTCAGGGACTATATGAACCCCTCGCGGGAGGACGCGCTCTTTCCCTATATGCGCAACTTCGATCCGTTCGCGGGGCACAGCTGGGCGGGCGGCTACGCGGACAACAACGCGGGCAACAATCAGGAGTCCGCGGGAGAAGCCCTCAACGGTTGGGTCGGCGCCTATCTCTATGCGACGGCCGTCGGCAACGAGGAATACCGCGAGGCGGCGATCTGCGGATTTACGACGGAGCTCTCCGCGGTCAAGCAATACTGGTTCAATTACGGCGGGGACAGCTTTGCCGAATTTTACCCGTACGGCGGGATCGGACAGCTCTACGGCGCGACGAACTTCATGGGCACCTTCTTCAACGGCGAACCGCTCTACGCCTACGGCATCCACATGATCCCGGGCGAGGAATTTTTGACGAGTTACGCCCTCGACGCGGACGAACGCAACAATTTGAAAAATGTCCTCGGTTCCATGAGAGAGGAGCAGGCGCGCTGGGACGTTTCGGAAGAACATAAAGAGATCTACGGATGGCAGCACATCTTCATTCCCATGGTTGCGGCATACGATGCGGACGAGGCAATCGCTTGGTACGAAGATCTCGTCGCGCGGCAGGGCAATATCGGCAACGACGGCGAGCAGTTCAACGTCTATTACATCATCCATGCGTTAAAGACGCTCGGCGTGCGTACGACGAAGTACTGGGCGGAAGGCGGCGTATCCGCCACCGTTTACGAAAAGGACGGAAGATTTGCCGCCCTGTGCTGGAATCCCACGGGGGAGACGCAGGAGTTTGTGTTCCGCTCGGAGAGCGGCGTCGTCGGACGGGCGCTCGTTCCCGCGCACAGCCTCGTCTCCTGCGATTCGACAACCGTTACCGAGCATTTTTACAGCTACCAAAACGCCGATTCGCTTTCCGCGGGCGATCACGCGGCGGCTGAGAATTGCTCGGAAGAGGCTGAAAACCTCGTGCTTCAAAACGGGTACGCGGAGTATCTCGTCTCGTTCGGGAGCGGAGCGCAGTACCGCAGGCTCGTCATAGAGGGGGAAGGGGAGCTTTCCGTCTTCATTGACGGCGCGCCCCTGCAACTTCATAGAACGGCGGCGGGATGGACGAGCGAAGCGTTTTCGCTCACCTTTAAGCATACCGTGCGGATCACAGGGAGCGGGAAGATCTCCTCGCTCAAATTCGAGACGGCAACGCTCCGAAAAGCCGAGGCGCACGGGACCCTTACCGCTTCCAGCGAAAACGGCGCCAACAAGGCGGGGCTTGCGATGGACGGTAACACGGGCACGCGGTGGGAGAGCGTGCACGGAAAGGACGGCGAGTGGCTCCTTCTTACCCTCGATGAGACCGTCACCGTCTATCAGCTTCAGATCCAATGGGAAGCCGCATCCGCCAAGGAGTACAAGATCTACTTTTCAGAGACAGGAGAGCCCGACAGCTTCACGGAAGTGTTCCACGGAACATTCTCGGGCGGAGCAAGAACGGACACGGTAACGCCGTCCTCTCCCATGCGGGCGAAGTATATCCGCATCGAGGGCATTTCCCGCACGACGCAATACGGCTATTCCATTTTCGAAATCGGCCTCTTTACGCTCTGAATGTCCGCCCCCGGCTCCCCGTTTCTTGGCTCCCCTCATAGGGGAGCTGTCACCGCAGGCGACTGAGGGGTTTCCGCGTCATCCTGAGGCGTAGCCGAAGGATCCCGATAAGCGGAGTCCGCCCCTTGGCTCCCCCTTGAGGGGGAGCTGTCACGCTGTCCTTGCGTGACTGAGGGGGTGTCATAAAAAGTGTGTATACCAAAAAAGTCGGGGTTTCCCGACTTTTCACTCTATTTCAAACAGAGTATGCGTCAGATCTCATACATTTCGATCCCGCCGTTGGGCTGGGAGTAGGCATAGAACTCCGCGTCCGTCATCTCCGTAAAATAGGTGCGGATGATCCTGCATGCGCTCCCGTGCGAGACGAGAAGTAAATTTTTCCCCGCATATTTTTTGAGGCTCTCATCAAGAAAGGCATAGACGCGGGCGGCGACTTGCAGATTGGATTCCCCGTTCGGATATTTAAGCGCAAAACTGTAACGAAAGCGCTTTCCGTCCTCCCGCGCGCACTCCGTCTGCTCGAAATCGCCGAAATCGCGCTCTTTGAGACGGCCGTCATAGAGAATGGGGACGTGTTTCTTTTTCGCAATCGCTTCCGCCGTCTCTCTCGCCCGAAGGAGAGGGGAAGAGAGAATGAGATCGAAATCATACTCCTTTACGGCCGCGGAGAGCCGTTCCGCCTCCCGACGCCCTTCTTCGGAGAGGGGGACCTCCGTACTTCCGCAATAAATTTTTTTTGCGCTGCACTCGGTCGTGCAGTGCCGTACGACGTAAATCTTCATTTTGAACCTTGCCTTTTTTTGATTATACCACGGCGCAGGAAATTTATCAAGTCCGTATTTATGGCGCGCCGCAGGAGCGGAAATACAAAACCTTTTCCGTATTCAAGGCGCATTTTTCCAAGAAATAAAGGCAAAAATCCTATGGGATAAATTTAACAAATAAAATCTCAACAGCAAGTAATAGAGAGTAGAGAAAATTTCTCTGCTCTTTTTTATACGGGCATTGGAATGAATACGACGCGAAGCAATAAGGCGTATAATTTTGAACGATCGGGAGGTATCTATGTTATACAAAGAATGGCTCAATGAGTGGCTTGCGGTCTGCGTGAAACCTACAGTGAAACAGAGAACTTACGAAAAGTACGAACGCATCTGCCGAAAACATCTCTTATCGCTCGAAAATTATCGGCTTGATGAGCTCACCGCGCCCGTCCTGCAGACGTTTGTTGCAAAAAAAACGTCCTGCCTTTCTCCCAATACGGTGAACGTCATAACAACGAGAGAATCTCTCTCAAGCTAAATGGAATGAGCCCGGTGCAATACCGAACTCATCCGCAATTCATCTAATTAATTTTTTGTCCAACTTTTGGGGGGCACTTCATATGCGGGTGGATATTTATTGCCGCCGCCCTTCCTGTCCTTCGAGGGCAAAAAGAAAAACCTAAACCGAACAAATGAGTTCAATTTAGGTTTCGCTTGGCGCAGAGACGGGGATTTGAACCCCGGGACGATTCACCACCGTCACACGATTTCCAATCGTGCTCCTTAAGCCACTCAGACATCTCTGCAAAAGACAATCGTTATTTTACACCAAACGTCCGCAAAATGCAACCGTTTTTTATGACTTTCCGCAAAAATCTTTTTCCTGTTCCTTCCGAATGTCTGCAAAATGTCTTCAAAGAGCCGCCCCAATGGGGAAAGGGGGAGAATGCGGATCGGGAATCGCACATCGAAAAAAATGAATTATCCGAAAATTCCTTGACAAACGCGCCCCGAAAGGGTTACAATACCATATGGAAAAAAATGGAGACTCCAAAGGGGTCTGCGGCTAAAAAACGGAGCGGAGCATGGAAGACATCATCGGCATGATCGCGGAGACGGAACAAAAGGCAAGCGACATCAAAGAGCGCGCCAAGGCGCGTGCGGCGGAGATCGTCACCGAGGCGGAGAAGCGGGCGATGGAGATCGTCAAGGCTTCCGAATCGGAATGCGCCGCGCTGTCCGCAAAGATCCTCTCCGAGGCCAATACTGAGGCGGACGCCGCCTATGAGGCCGCCCTTCAGGAAAGCCGCGCTTCCGCAACCGCCTATGCGGATCAGATCTTAGAACATGTGGAGCC
This sequence comes from uncultured Clostridia bacterium, assembly GCA_947630775.1. Classification (GTDB taxonomy): domain Bacteria; phylum Bacillota; class Clostridia; order Christensenellales; family Borkfalkiaceae; genus Gallimonas. Next base: position 11,551 of record CANRIY010000035.1, read on the forward strand.
GCAGGTTGCCGCCGTGGTGGGGAGGATCGTAAAGTGATCGTAAAGATGCGAAAACTGCATCTTGCGGCGCTCTCCTACGACCGTGACCCGATCCTCAACGCCTTGGAGCGTACGCACGCCGTGGAGATCAAGGAACACGCCGAGAAGGAGGGCACCGCGCCCCTTTCAACGGACGCGGAGTCGCTCTCCTCTTATCTTTCCTCGCTCGAGGGGACGCTGGAAACGCTTTCCTCTTATATGGAGAGAGCCGCGCGGGAGGATAAGTCTTCAGAAGTCGTAAAAGACGGCTTCGAGGTCGGATATTCGGAATTCATCGGGGCGAAGGAGTACCGCGAAAAGGCGGACCTTATCGTGAAGAAAGTCTCTTCGCTCCTTGAACAGAAGAACACCGCGACGGCGGAAGAGACCCGTCTCGTCCGTGCGATCGCCGCCGCAAAGCCGTATGCGGAAGCGGAACGCCCGTTCGACGCGTACCGCCCGACCAAAAACATCGCCGTGCGCCTCGGGATCGCGGCCTCTTCGGCATGGGACAGTCTCAAAAAACAGCTCGACGGGATCCCTCTTGCCGCTTATGAGGAAAAAATGGGGGAAAACGGCGTTCTCGTGACGGCGGCCTGCCATATGAGCGCCGTTTCCGAGTTCGACCGCGTGCTCTCGTCGGGCGGGTTTACGGCTTGCCCCTATACGGGAGAAAAATCCGGCGCACAGCTTCTTGCCTCTTTGGAAAAAGAGCTTGCCGCCGCGCGGGAGAGCGCAAAGGGCGCCGAAGAAACGCTCACGGAGCTCTCCGCCGAGGTCCGTCCCCTCAAAATATATTGCGATTATGTGGATTTCGAGCTCGAAAAGGCGCTCTCTTCCGAGAAAATGCGCTCCACCGAGCATGCTTTCTTCTTGGAAGCGTTCGTTCCCGCGGGCGAAGAGGAGAACGTCAAAGCCGCCCTCGACGGGATCGAAGATCCGCTCTTTTATGAGTTTTCCGACCCTGCGGAGGACGAATTTGTCCCCACGCTTGCCAAAAACAACAAGGTCGTCCGAAATTTCGAAACGATCACGAACATGTATTCCGCGCCGAATGCACGCGAATTCGACCCGAACACCGTCATGTCCTTCTTCTATTCCGTCTTTTTGGGCTTTATCATGGGGGATATCGGGTACGGGCTCCTCATGCTCCTCGGCGGCGGGTTTTTATATTATAAGAACCGTGCGCGCGAGGGCGGGATCAAATCGCTCGCGGGCGTCTTTGCGATCGGCGGTATCTTTGCGATGCTTTGGGGGGTGATGTTCAACTCCCTGTTCGGCGTGCAGATCTTTCCCTTCACCGTCATGCCCGACGCGCAAAAGGGGAGCTATACCTTCGTCGGGATCAAGATCCCCGCGATGCTCATCATCAGTATGATCATCGGGATCATCCAGATCTTTGCGGGATATCTGTGCAAGGCATGGCAGCATTGGCGGAGAGGCAGGATCTTCGACGGCATCTGCGACGGGATTACATGGGCGGTATTTTCCATTGGGGCGCTTCTTGCCGTCGTCGGGTTTGTCGAGGAGTTCTCGCTTCCCATTCTCAAAACGGTCGGCGGGATCACGGCGGGCGCCTCGCTGCTTGCCGCTGTGCTCACGGCGGGAAGGCACGAACGCTTTTTGGGGAAATTCACAAAGGGCTTCGGGGCGATGTACGGCATCATCAACTATATGTCGGACGTATTGAGCTATGCGAGGCTGTACGGGCTCATGCTCTCGGGCGCGGTCATCGCGCAGATCATCTCGAGTTACGCGATCGGCTTCATCACGGGCGGGCAGATCGCCCTCGCCGTCCTCGGCGTGATCCTGATGGTCGTCGGGCATCTCTTCAATCTTGCGATGGGGCTTCTCGGCGCCTATATCCACGACGCAAGGCTCCAATATGTCGAGTTCTACGGAAGATTCTATCAGGGCGAGGGGGAACTCTTCACCCCGCTCGGTTCCAAGCGGAAACACGTTTACGTCAAGTAATCTTTCCGAAAAAATCAAAAAATCAAAGCGAATGCTTTTGGAGGTCACATATGTTTACAACAGGTTACGTCATCGGAATGATCGGGATCGCGCTCTGCGTTCTCCTCTGCGGCGTCGGCTCGGCGATCGGCCTTTATAAGACCGGTACGGCGGCGGCGGGCGTCCTTTCCGAAAACCCCAAGCTCTTCGGGAAAGTCATGGTGCTTGTCCTGCTCCCCGCAACGCAGGGGATCTACGGCTTCATCATCGCCATCATCGCCTCGGGCCAGCTTTCCACCATTCAGGAATCGATGGTCGTGACGGAAGCGGTCGCGGGCGCGGGCGGAATGGTCGCAGAGGGCTGGTCGATCTTCGGCGCCGTCCTTCCCATGACGGTC
>CANRIY010000036.1 GCA_947630775.1 uncultured Clostridia bacterium
CAAGCACATAAAAAGGGAGAGAACCGTGTCTCTCCCTTTTCGCATGCTTGTTTATTCGACCAAACCGTCCTGCGGCGGATCGTCGGGCTTTTCCTCTGCCTCGGAAGGCTCTGCCGAAGTCTCCGCAGCTTCGCCGCCGTCCGTCACGGATCCTGCGGGTGTTTCGGAGAGTTCGTCCGTCACGCCTTCTTCCGCCTCTTCGCCGTCTTCGGGAACGGGCTTCGCCTTGTTCTTCTTGAGGATCGCAAACACGACCCAAACAATGCACCCTGCGCCGATGACGCCGTCCGCCACGCCGATGATCGTCCAGAGCGGGAAGTTCGCCGCGCCTTCCTTGACGATCGGAATGCTGTCGTCCGCCATGTTGTAATTGTCGTTGACGTAAGCCGCGTTGCAGATGGTATAGAGCACGTGGTGCGCGCCTTCGCGGAGTTGGGCGGTAAACGCGGCGGAGTCTTGCTCGAACTTGAAACTTCCTCTGTCGCCTACGCCGTCCATCCAAAGGTCGCCCGTCGCACGGACCATCTGGTCGCCGTTCATGAAATCCATGTGATCCGAATAGTCCGAGAGGATCGCGCCGTTATAGCCCCATTCTTCGCGGAGCATGGATCTGAGCAATGCTTGGCTTCCGCCCGCCCACACGGCGCCGATGCGCCCGTAGGATGTCATGATGCCGACGGTGCCGTTGATCACCTGTTCTTCCCCGTCGATCGTCATCTTGATATGACTGACTTTGTCAAGAATGATCTTGAAGGGGCGGAGATAGGTCTCACGGAGATTCTGTTCGGTCATCCAGCAGTAGATCGAGTCGCGGAGCGTCTCCTGATCGTATCCTACCATGTGCTTGACAAAGACGTAAACGCCTGCGTCGAGCGAGCCCTCTGCGACCTTTGCGCCGAGAATGCCCGAGAGAACGGGATCTTCCGAGAAGTACTCATAATTTCTTCCGCCGAATGCGGAGCGGTGCAGATTGACGCCCGGGGCATACCAGCCTTCGCGCCCGCTCTCGTTGGCTTCTTTCCCGACGGCGAGCCCGAAGGACTTCGCAAGTTCCGCATTCCACGTTTGGGCGAGAATGGAGGGGTTCGGATATCCGACGCCGGGGTTATTTGCAAGGTATGCGTCGTACTGGGAAGGTCCGTCGAGAGAGACGGTAAGGTCCTTGCCGACAGAGGGCAGAGCCGCTTCCTTGCACCAGCCGTGCAGCGCAAGTTTTTTCATTTCATCCACGGAGAGTTGGTCAAGCGCCTCATCCCATGTGGGATCGTAGTAATCCGATCCGAGGGCTTTACCGATCTCATTCGGGACTTTTCCGCTGTCGTCAAAGAGCGTCAAGCCGTTGTTGGCGTCCGTTGTCGGCATCGCGGTGCCATTGTTTGCCGCTTCCCATGCGTTGACGTCGCTCTGTTTGTAGAGGTTGGTATTCTTGAGCTCTTGGGCCATCGTGCGCTGCTTCGTAGAGACTGTCCTGTTTGTTCCTTCGTCAACGACGGGGAAGGTACCCTCGAAGTTCGCACGGGAGACATAGGTGATTTCTCCTGCTTGCGTCGTGTTGCTTCCGTCAAGGGAGATGCCGTAATCGACGGCGCTGTCCCCCGTGAAGAGGTTGCGCGCATATTCGGGCACATCCTTCATCTCGTCATAGTTCTGAATATCGTTCTGCAGGGTGAAGGAGACGGTAGCATCTTCAGGTTTATCACTTTCAAAGGTGATATTTTTGGTCTTCGCCACGGTGTGTGCGTCGGTGCGGAGAGTGATGTCGTATTTGCCGCTCTCGAGGATCCAGCCGCCGTCCGCAAGGACTTTGCCCTGCGAATCGTAGGAGCCCATATCGGCAAGAGTGAACGTGAGGGTGAGCTCCATCACTTCTTCGGGCTGGACAGGGACGGGCGTCTTGGCAAATGCCAACAGGTTGACAGACGATTTTTCGATGCCGCCGTTCTTGTAGGGAGGGGTGTAGTAGAGTTCGACGACTTCCTGTGCGGGGAAGTCTCCCGTATTCTTGACGGCGACGACCATGGAATATTCCTTGTAGGGATCGCTCATGGCGGCGCTCGGATCGATCTCGGGCTTTTCTTTTACGCTCCACTCGAACGTCGTATAGGAAAGGCCGTACCCGAACGGATACTGGACGACGTCTTCATAGCCGTTTTGGATCCCAAAATTATTTTTGGCGAATTGGGAATCCCAGAATTTCATCGTGTCCGCCGTCTCGTACCATTTGTAGCCGACATAGATGTCTTCGGAATAGTCGAGATAGCTCACCTGCGTGTAAGCCGGATCGCCGTGGAAGTTCCCATTCGTCACACCGCTCACCATGGGATAGAGCCCGTTCGCGTCAATGTACTTCCCGACGCCGAGTATGCCCGTATTCGACCACGAAGCCGCCGTGCGGAAATCGTACGCATAGGTATCCGCAAGTCTCCCGGAGGGGCTGACGGCTTCGCCGTAGTGGCCCTCTCTCTTTGCGTCCTCATACATGCCCTGCCCGTAAAGCACGTTTACAAGGCCGGTCGTTGCATTGTTGCCCGTGCCGCCCGCAACGAGGCAGGAATCGAGCCCTTCGATCTCGTCCATAAAGTCGAGATTCATGCGGTTCGTCGCGTTGATGATCACAACGACGTTCTCGAAATTCGCGCCGACGTATTCGAGGAGCGCAAGCTCTTCTGTCGAAGCGTCGAGATACGTCCTCGACGTATCGGAGGGGGTGCTGCTCGGGGTGTCGATATTGCCCTTGAATTTATACTGGACGAGGGGAGCATCCGTGCTCTCGCCCGAGACCCTGCTCAAAACGACGAGCGCCGTCTCCGAATAGGCCTTGAGGTCGTTTACGTTCGGGTATTGGTCGAGACCGGGCTCGATGAGCAGACAGGATTCGTAATCGTAGCCTTTCAGGGTATTATACGCGTAATCGTTTCTTTTGGAGCAGTAATTCCTGTACATATCCGTCAGCGCGGTATTGTACTCGATCCCCGCTTTTTCGAGAGCGGACAAAAAGTCCGTATCGATGCTTTTTTGGTTCTTGGTAGAGTTGCCCGAGCCGCTGCCCGTCGCGATCCATGCGATCGACGACCAGCCGAACACGTTTACCTTTTTCGTCTGCGGATCGAGGGGAAGCGTATCGTTGTCGTTCTTCACGAGGACGGTGCCTTCTTCCACGATCTGTTCCGCAAGCGCTTCGTCCTTCGCGCGCGTCGCTTCGCTGATCTCGCTTCCGCTCAGCAGAACGATCAGCGTGTCGCCATAGATCGTGGCGGCGACATTGACCGCGATGACGAGCGCGAGCAGGAATCCCACAATACTGAATGTGAGAATGCGGAATGATTTTGCCTTCATCAATTTCCTCCTTGTGCGGCTTCCATTCTTCAATTTGAACGCACGTACGCACGCGCGCGCAAAAAGAAAAACGCGCAAAATTGTGCGAACTTTTGTTACGGAATTACCGCATAGTCTTGTTTCTATCTTACATTACCTGTGAACATTTGTCAAGCGCAAAGATGGGAAAATAGCAAGAAATAAAACTTTGAGAAAAAATCGTCTAATTATGATACTTAATATATTTAATGTTCACCACAAATTACTGAAAATGTGATATGATAGAAATACGAAAATGTGGGGAAAAATCAAATGAAACATCGGATTCCGGGGGGGATTCGGTCCGTTTTTGCCGTGGCGCTGGTTTTGGTCATGGCTTTTTGTCTTGCTTCATGCAATTTCAGGCTGAACCGCGGAAAAGATAAGGACGGCTCCACGGGCGGAGAAACGGAAGGGGACACCCCCGGCACTTTGGAAAAAACGGATCCATTTTACGACTTCCTGCATGTCGAAGGAGAATCCGTCGTCACGGACGACGGACGGGAAGTCATGCTCCGCGGCGTCAATGCGGGCGGGCTCTTTGTCATTGAGCAGTGGATGAACGGGTTCCGTGAGAGCGGTCCCGCCAACGGGATCGATATCGTCGCCCGCGACCACAGGACGACGACGGAAGTCTTTCTCGAACGCTTCGGCGAAGAGAAGACGAAGGAGCTCTGGGATGCTTACCGCGAGAATTGGTGGAGCGAGGCGGATTTCGAAAATTGTGCCGCGATGGGCATGAACGTCATCCGTCTGCCCTTCACATATATGACGGTGGATTTTGCCGCCGTGGAGAGCTACGACCTTGCGGGCGAGCAGTTCGATTTTACCGCCCTCGACGCCTTTGTCGACGCGGCGGCGGCGCACGGAATGTATACCATTCTTGACCTGCACGGCGCATACGGTTCGCAGAACGGGCAGGACCACAGCGGGGAGACCATCGACGACGTTTCTGATGTGGATTATTATTCCAACGAGCGGATGATCGGGCTCACCGCAAAGCTCTGGCGGGCCGTTGCGGAGCACTATAAGGACGATCCCGCCGTTGCTGGATATGATATCCTCAACGAACCGGGCGAAAAAGCTCTGAGCACCGAGGAGAGGCATTTTAAGGTTTTCGACGTCCTCTATGACGCCATCCGTGAAGTGGATCCCGACCATATCGTCATTTTCGAATCCTGCTGGGAAGGGGAAAACCTGCCGCAACCCTCCGAATACGGCTGGGAAAACTGCATGTACTCCTTCCACCACTATACCAATATGGCAAACGGCGGGCAGTATACGCAGCACGGCGTGAGCTTCAACGATAAAATTGCCAACGTTTCCCGCCAACACTTCGGCGTGCCGCTCTTCATGGGCGAGTTCAACTGCTATAACGACGAGGAGCAGTGGGAATACACCCTCGGGCTCCTCAACCGCCTCGGCTGGCACTGGACGAGCTGGACGTATAAGATCAACAACACGTGGGGCAATTCCGCATGGGGGATCGTTTCCGTCCCCGCAGAGGATAAGGTCAACGCCCACACCGACGGATACGATATGATCCTGAGGAAGTTTTCCGCCCTCAAAACGGACGCGGGGATCCGCCGCACGATGCTTCAGACGCGCACCCTCGAAAGCATTATGAAGGAATTTTGCACCGAACAGGTCCTCGGACCCATTTCGGAGGGCTCCTATCTCTTTGCCGATTCGATCACCGACCGTCTGCTCACGATGAAGGGGAATGTGCCCGTTCTCGGGGAGAGCGGCGGGCTCGGCACGATGTTCACGGTCCGTCTGCACGAAGACGGCGACGGGAGCATTCTGCTCAGCCCCGGCGCGGGCGGGGGAACGCTCGCCGTCGTCGGGGGCGTTTTGGCGCTCGGCGGGGAGGGGAACAGCACACGGTTTTACGCCGTCGGGACGGAGTACGGCTACGCCCTGATCTCTTACGTCACCTGCCGCTATCTGCGCTTCGGGGAGGACGGAAGGCTCTATGCGGACGGGACCGTGCTCGAAGACAGCGCAATTTTTTACCTGAGATGATCATGCCGAAAGGAGATTTACAATGAAGATCGAATTTTTTCTCGAAAGCACACTCATGAACGAACTCAAAATAAAGTCTATTGATAATATCCATGTCAAGGATCTTATCGAAGAATTGGGCATCTGTAAGGGAACGTTCTACAAATATTATCAGGATAAGTACGATCTCGTCGTCCATGTTTTCGAAAATAAATTCTATCGGAACGTCGCGTCGGAAACGTCTTGGGAGAACTTCGTCGTCGGCAGCATGAAGGCCTTCCGCACCGCGCCCGACGCAGTCTATAACGCCTTTTTGTCGAACGACATCAATTCCATCGCCCATTACCACAAGGAGCGGATCAAAAAATTGTTTTTGGCGGAGCGTGCGGCGAACAAACTTCCCGTGGAGGGGATCGAGATCGAGTATGCGGTCAATATCCTTACCTATCTCATCAACGAAACAACGCTCGCATGGCTGAAGGGCGGTTGCATGGAGACCGAAGAAGAGGCGCTCGCCATGATCAAACGCCTCATGCCGTACGCGATCGTCGAAGAAAAGATGACATAAACCCAATCAGTTGTTTTTGTTGACAAATTTCGGAACCGTCTACAAAAATACGGTTTATGCGAATATTTTCGCAAAAGTTATCCACATTTTCCCGAAAAAATTCACAATTCGACATTTTTCTACCGTATATCCATTAGATTGAATGATAAAATCAAAAAAAGTTATCCACAGCGCGCCGCAAGTTGTGGATAACTTTTTGTTTGAACGAAGGGGTTCCTCGCTGCCCCTCTTAGGGGAAGTGCCCCTTTTAAGGGAAGTGGCGAACGTGGTGAGCCAAAGGGGTCCCTCGCTGTCCCCTTTAAGGGAAGTGGCGAACGTAGAAGCGTTTTCTGTCATTTCGGCCAAGCTTTTATTCTGTCATTTCGACCAAGCGCAGCGCGTGGAGAAATCTCAAAAAATTTTTATGATAGCTATTGACATTTCCGTCGCAGGATTGTATAGTATTAAACAATTTAGGACTGAACGAATTTTGGCGTAAAACGAAGAAAATCAGGCGGCACGGATATAGAACGGTCTTTTTCGGGTATATAATAGATGTAAAAGCGGATCATCGGCAGAAGGGGGAGCATATGGAATACGTAAAAAGTGAAAAATCGGCGGCGTTCCGCGCATATCTTCCCGCGATCGTAGCGGGACTCCTTACACTTACCACGGTCATCCTGTATTCAACCGTCATCGAACGTCAGTGGTGGAGCGTGTATCTCGCAATGGCGATCATGACGCTCGTCCCGTTTGCCATTGTCTTTCTCAACCGTAAATTGGCATTGGGCCTTCCGCAATACCTCATTATATTATTTTGCGTGCATACGGTGCTGTCCGTCGACATGGGGACGGCTCTGGGCTTTTATGGAAAGTGGAAGTGGTGGGATACCGCCGTCCACTGCTTTTTCGGCTTTTTGGCCTGTGCAACGCTGTATTATCTCTATTTCCGTCTCAAAGACGACGCTCCGAAGGCGGTCGATTACATCGTCATGGTGCTCCTCGTGATCTCTTTTGCCGCGATCTGGGAGGTCTATGAATTTGTCGCGGGGGCCATCCTCGACAGCGATATGCAGGACGTAAGATCTCTGATGGCGCAAGGGCTCAACCCCATTACCGACACGATGGTCGATATCGTCGTTGCCTTTGCGGGTTCTCTGCTGTTTTTGGCATGTCTGTATTTGAAAAAACAGTTTATCAAGTTCAAAAATAAGCGGAAAAACCGTTGAGCCGATCCCGTGCGGTCCCCGATCATTTGAAAGAAAGACTTTACCAATTCATGCCCAAACACTTGCGTATTTCCGCATATTATGCTATAATCGATCCATGAATATAAGCCGCAAGTTTATAGATTGGAAAGCTACAGGGTACCAACTGTTTCAGCTCCGCAACGAGAACATTGCCCTCAGGCGGTACGTTTGCAGCAATCTCAAAAAGGGTACCGATAAGTGCAAGAACGAAGAGGAAAAAGATTGCAGCTCGTGCAACGTCATCTATATGGACAGGAACATCAGCCGTCCCGAACTTGCGGAGGTCTTCGGCGTCAGTGAAGCCCTGATCAACAACTGGGAGACCGCGCGGTCGCATATCGACATAGAGGATCTGCTCTTTTATTGCCAGATCGCGCAGGTGAAATTGGAGGAGATCCTGGTGTTTTATCAGCCATAGCAAGGCAGCGGATCATCGCCCGAAGAATCTTGTAGAAACTACAAGGTTCTTTTCTTTTTGTACAATATCTTGTCCGCGGCGGCATTTTTTTGCCGCGGGACAAGGTGAAACGCGGGTATATATAAGTGAGGATCGGGTGCGGGAAAACGCACGGATCTTCGGGAGGAAAAAGAGAGGCTTACGGAAAAAGAAGCAGAAAAAGACCGCCGCTCATGGAAACAGACCGCACCCAAGCAGACAAAGGAGAGAATTTGATAAGGAGAAGAACAATGACGGAAAAGAAGGAAGAATTTTCATGGCAGTACAGCTTAAAGCGGAATACCATCAATATCTTCGAGCCGATCACGGCGGAGACGGCGGAGCGTGTGATCAGCCAGCTTCAATATCTTGACGATAAATTCCGCACGGATGAAGTGCCGGTGGAGGAGCGCATCATCACCATTCAGATCGACAGCCCGGGCGGGAGCGTCTCGGACGGGCTTGCCATCTATGATACGATGAACTACATCGACGCAAAGATCGCGACGGTGGGGCTTGGGATGTGTGCGAGCATGGCGGCATTTTTGCTCTCTTCGGGAACAAGAGGAATGCGCCGCGCCACCGAGAACTGCGAGATCCTCATCCACCAGCCCCTCGGCGGGGCGAGCGGACAGGCGTCGGATATCATCATCGCCGCAAACCACATCGAACGCATCCGCGCAAGGCTCAACAAGATCATGGCGGAAAATACGCACCAACCCATCCGGAAGATCCAAAAGGATACCGACCGCGACACCATCATGACTGCCGCCGACGCGAAGGCGTACGGGCTCATCGACCAAGTGATCCCCAGCCGGAATAAAGCCAAAGGAGGAAAGACATGTTTGACCATCTGACGGAAACCATGCTCAAAAGTTACTATATCGCCGAAAACACCGTCGGGCGTTTCTGTGCCGACAAGCGTCCGCTCTTCTTCGCCTATGCAAACATTTTTCTTTTGCCGCAGGAAGAGGCGGAGCGGATCTTTGCGCTGTCGCAGGCGCGGGAGGTCGCGGCGATCCAAAGTGAACGCGAATACCATCAATATCTTCGCATGAAGCAATATCTTTCCATGAACGGCCGTCCCCACGAAGGCGATCCCGAGACCGACGGGATCATCGACCTGAAAGGGACTGCCTTCACTGCGGCGCTCAACCTTCATCTCTTGTACGATGCAAAGGATGTGCGCTCGGTCGCCTGTGAAAATCTGACGCTTGCCGCCGAAAACGGGACCGTGCTTGCGCTCAATGCGCTCGGCGTCCTGCAGACGGAGGGGATCGTGTTCCATAAAGACGGGGCGGAGGGGCTCAAAAAGATCCTCTGCGCGGCGGAGTGGAACAGTGAGGAAGGCCTGTTTGCAGCTCTTTATTACGATCCCGAAAATCGGGAAAAGTATCTCGAATGCCTGCATAGCTGCCTTATCCGCAACGGGCATGCCGAAGTTTTCGAAAAAGTGCGGGAGAAGTACGGCTCCTATGGAAAGGGGCGGCACAGGGAGTATCGGCTCCTCGAAAAGGCGTTCCGTCAGGGGATCATCAAGCGGGACGTCTACAACAAATCTTATGCGCGGCTCGTCTATTCGGGGATCCTCGGCGAGCGCGACAAGGAGGCCCTGCTCCTCACGCCGAACAAGGACCTGTTCGCCGAAGCGAGTTCGCTTCCCTTGAAACTCGGGCGCGGAAAGGCGGAATTTCATGCGGATGCGCTTGACGGAGTCCGTCCAGACCGCCCTGAGGAGCACGATCACGTTCTGTGTGCGCTCGGGAATACCGACCTCAGGACCTTGGCGGGATACCGTCCGCTCTGCTTCGTGTCGGACAGCGAATATATGCTCGGCTATTATGCGGCTCTGCTTGAAAATTGTTTTGAGGCGTCCCATGTCGAGCGGATCGACGTCAGCGACCTCGTGGATTACGACTTCGAGCCCACAAAGAACAACATTTTCGTGCGCAGCTGTGATGAGGACGCATTCAATATCTACCTGCTCACCTTCCGCGGGGAGATCGCGAACAGGGCGTTCGACATGGCAAAGAATTTTTTGCAGAGCAGCAAGCGCGGGAAGTACCGTCTGAACCATCCGGGCGTGGCGCTCGACCTCTCTTCCGTGCTTCCCGTCTGCTTCTGCGACAGGGAGAATGCCAAAAACCTGAAACCCTACTGCGACATGATCCGCATCGCCGAGCTCACCGCAAGGGAAAAGCGTCTTTTTACGGAAAGGATCGTGCGGGAAAAGGGAAGCGTCTACGGCGTGAAGGAGCTCACGGTGCAGGAGGGGCTTTCCGAGGCTCTCTCCGCATACGGCATCGACGAGATCGACAGGGCGGTCGACGCCGCCGTGCGCGCGCACCGTACGGAAAAACTTCTTCTTACGGAATCCTTGGTGCGTCCCTATATCGGAAGTATCGGGACGAAGAAAAAAGCATTCGGCTTCGGAGGGAGCATTCATGACGAATTTTAATGAACTTTTGAACGGGTATGAAAATACCGAATATTACAGATATGACGACCTCGGCGCGTCGTTTCCGAACAGTTTTTGGTACGACGAGCTTCCAAAGCACGAAGTGACGGGGGTGTTGAAGTCCTGCCGTTACGTGAACGGGCGGCTCCTCCAGACCTATTCGGAGAAGGAGAACCACGTCGGGGTGATTGCGGCGACGCGGCTCGGGAAAACGACTTCCTACGTCATCCCGACCGTTCTGTCTTTTGCGCGGGCGAAGAATAAGAAGAGCATGGTCATCTCCGATCCCAAGGGGGAGATCTACCGCCACACGGCGGCGGCGCTCCGTGCGGAGGGGTACGAGATCCTCTTTCTCAACTTCCGTGATTACAAACATTCCGAATGCTGGAATCCCCTGACGCCGATCTATCGGAAATATCATTCGATCTTCAACATCTACAATGAGATCGAAGTGGTGGAGACCGAAAACGGTCCGCGCAACCGCCTGCACGGGAAGGTGTATGAGGATCAGACCGAGCTCAACGACTACTTAGAGCAGTGGGAAAGTCTCATGACCGAGGAGGTGGGGAATGATATCGACGGGGTCGCCGCCATGATCGTTCCGCAGAGCAAGGCAAACGACCCGTACTGGGACGACAGCAGCCGCGAGCTCCTCAAGGCCTTCCTCTGGGCGATGTTAGAGGACAGCCGCCCCGAACTTTTGGGCGACTCGGGCAGAACGCAGGTCACGGAGGAGACCTTCTCCTTCGCAACGATCATTACACTGGCGGGATCCTTGAACAATTCCGAGTCGGATTTCGACGGGGGATATTTTACGAAGCGTCCCGATACCTCCCGCGCCCGCCAGATCGAGAAGGCGAGCATCCCGGAAGGCGTCAAAATTACGCGCCAGTGCATCACAAGCGTGTTCGCATCGCACTTGTCCATATTCCGTGAAAGCGCGATGCGGCTCGTCACAAGCTGTAACTCCTTCGATATGAACATTCTCACGGAAGACAGACCCGTTGCGCTCTTCATCGACTACCGCGACGAACTCAAAGTGCATTTCAAAGTCATCAGCCTGTTCATTCAGGACGCCTATCGGCTTCTCATCGAACATGCCAACATGCAGCCCGACGGCAAACGGAACATTCCCTTCTATTTCATCCTTGACGAATTCGGGAACTTTCCGCCGATGAAGGACTTCGAGACGACGATCTCCGCCTGCGCGGGACGCAATATCTTCTTCATCCTGATCATCCAGTCCTATGCGCAGCTCAACAGCGTGTACGGGGACGCCGTCGCCGCCATCATACGGGACAACCTCAACATGCACATCTTTTTCGGTTCGAATAACCCTCAGACGCTCGAGGAATTCTCAGTGGAATGCGGACAGGTCACGCGGATCGCGCCCGCCTCGGTTTTGAACGGAAATGGGGCGGAGATGGATTCCTATCAGTTCGAGACCATCCGCCTGATCCCCAAGAGCATGCTCTCTCACTTCTCCCTCGGCGAGTGCATCGTCACGGAGGCGAACTGCGGATATGTGCTCTTTTCCAAGTTAGAGCGCTACTATCTCTGCAAGGAATTCACCGAGATCCCGCTCTCCGACGAGAAAGAGTATGTGGGGAGGGCGAATCCGTTCGATAAAAAATACACCTTCCGTTTCAGCTTCAGGGATGCGATGCAGAGGAAGATCAGAGACGTTTTGGATTACTAAGGAGGGGAATATGGGAAACTACCAAGAAATTTATGACTACATCAAGACACAGCGGGAGGTATCGATCCCCGAATTGCAGAAGAAGTTTTCGGCGAACTATCTCGATATCTCCAAGATCATCGCGGAGCTCGTTTCGAAGGAAGTGATCCGTTTGGATGCGGGCGTAAGGTATACCGTCTTGGAAAGGAGCGGAGTGCAGGAAAACACGGAACAGGACGCCGACGACGACGCCGATGATGACGACAACGCCGACGACTACGTTGAAAATAATTATTCCGAGATCTACGACGCCGTGCTTCATGGCGTAGAGGACGGGGTGATGCTGACCGAATCGGACGGTGAGCACTATCTTGTCCCCGACGGGCCGCAGATCGACGGAAAGGAGATCCGCTTCAGGATCGAAATTTTGGATGACGACCTCTATCTTACGGACGACGGGTTCGCCCTCCTCACCCTTCAGGACCGCGTGCCGTTCGAACACAGGGAAGTTTACGATTGTATCGCTCCCATCGTGGAACGGTATCATCTCGGCATGGACGGGGACGAACTGCGCATCAAAGTCGAATTCCCTGAGGACATTTTAGCCTGTATGCTGCGTCTCTATGCCGCGATGGACCGCATCGTCTCCATCGATGAAGAAAACGCCGCGATCCTTGCCGAGCGCGACATGGAGGACGGCAGGATCTGGGGGATCGTAAGGGGCATTCTGGCTTCCGAACCCGGACTGAGCCGCGGGGAGCTCGTCCTGCACATGAAGGAGCGCTACGAAAGCGTGAAGGACGGCGGGGACATCGACGAGATCGTTCTGTCCGCAAGGGCGGTGAAAGAGTTTTCAAGAATGTCTGACAAGGACTTTTTATTGAGCCGCGATCTTATTTTGAAAAACATCAACGGGCAAAATGCAGACGCGGCAACGGACGAAAAACAGGACACTTCCGCAGCGGACGAAGAGGATGAGGCGGAGAAGGATGTTCTGTTTGCGCGTGAGAGAGTTTCGGCGGACGAAATGATGCGCCAAGCGGACAAAAAAGAAAAAGAGGGTTCGCTCCTCTTCGCCATCGGGAAGGAGGTCGGCGGGGGACCCGTGTACGGCGATCTGACGGAGCTCAAACATATCTTGATCGGCGGAGCGGGCGGATCTGGCAAATCCATGTTCCTCCAAACGATGATCTATAGCTTCCTGACCGCCTACACGCCCCATGACGTGCGGCTCATTCTGTGCGATCCCCACAAGGCAGAGTTTTCGCTCTGCAAAGGATCGCCCTATCTCCTCACGGGAGAGATCGTAACAGAGGCAGATGAGCTCGTCCGTGCCCTTCATTGGACGATCGGGGAGATGGAACGCAGGTATCTGCTCTTTGAAAAAAAGAGCGCGGCGGGGGAAGCCGTCAGAAATTTCGGCGAATACAATGCGTCGTGCAGGGATGATGAGGAGAAGCTCCCCCGCATCGTCATCATGATCGACGCCTACGAGAATTTTGTCAGAAGGGCAAAGCACAGCATCGAGGAAGGCATTCAGCGTCTGGTGCAAAAGGCGCGTGCGGCGGGGATCCATCTCGTGATCGCAACGCAGGATCCCGATACCGTGACGGGTGTGCTGAAAGCGAATTTTTCGACGCGCATCGCGTTCCACGTGTCTCGGGAGCGGGATTCCCTCATTCTCCTCGATGAGAGGGGCGCGGAATACTTGGCCGGCGCGGGCGCTATGCTGATGAAGAGCGACGCCGCTCCCCGCTGTAAACACATTCAGGCCGCCTATGTTTCCATGGGGGAACGGTGCGCGGAGGTTGCGGTCGCCAAGGCGGTGTATGTGCCGTACTTCAACGAGGATGCCAAGCAATTTATCT